>NZ_NOLI01000031.1:0-64439 GCF_002245975.1 Nostoc sp. 'Peltigera membranacea cyanobiont' 213
CGCCAAAGCTACGCTTTGTCTCCCCTCCCGAAGAGCGGGGAGGGGTTGGGGGTGGGGTGTAATGACTGTGGTTAGCATAACTAATTATGCGGACATGATATCATCACTAATACCCCTGGAAAAACTTGTGCTTGAGGGTTACTTAGCGGGGTTGCGTTCTGCTGGCTGGAATGGGGATGAGTGTGTGGTGTGCTTTACCTATGCTGCTTTAGGGCGCTTTTTGTAATTAATTAATCTCCTTTCTCAATAATTCTGGAATCTGAGAAGGGCGTTCAGCGACTGGAACTTCCGCTTCTTTTAAAGCAGCTAATTTACTTTGGGCTGTACCAAAGTTCGGTTCGCGGCCGATAACGGTTGCTAAAGTCCCTGTTTGTCGCCAAGTTTTTCCTGGTGGCGCAAGTCTTCCTGCAATGTAGGCAATGACTGGTTTATCAATTGCCTCAGCAATGTACCGGGCTGCTGCTTCTTCACTACCACCACCAGGTTGACCGACTAAAACGATCGCCTCTGTAGTTTCGTCTTCATCCAGAATTTGCAACCATTGGAGAAATGAGGAACCAACGATCGGATCGCTACCAATACTGACACTAATGGACTGTCCCAAACCTGCTTTTGTTAATTCGTAAGCAACTTCATAAGTGAGAGTGCTACTACGACTAACGATCCCCACAGATCCAGGAGTATAAAACTCGCTAGGTTGAGTACCTAAAAGAATTTTTCCCGGTACAATGATCCCCGGACTGTTGGGCCCGATTACCAAAGTTTCACAGGCTTCGGCTTTGCGGAGTAATTGCACCATATCCAAAGGTGGCACGCCAGCAGTGATAATAATGATTTGGCTAATATGAGATGCGATCGCTTCTAATGCCGCATCTAGAACGTCGTAAGGATCTACACAAATAATTGTTGTGTCAATTACCCCAAATTGTTCTATTACCTCCTCTACTAAGTCAAATACTGGCAGTCCATGCAATTCCTGTCCGCCACATCCTGGATTGACACCAGCGACCAAATTCGTGCCATAAGCTTGCATTTGAGCAACATGAGTACCTGATATAAATTCACAAAAGCCTTGAATTAATACTTTACTTTCTGGCGTTAGGTTCATAAAAAATTACCGTAAGTTTGACAACCCAGTGAATTAAGCCACTAGGCAAGAAGGGCAGGGAGCATGGAGCAAGGGAAATGACCAATGCCCAACGATATATTTTCGTGGTAAAAATTAATAATTTTTGATTTGGAACAAAATGATAGTCACTACTTTTTATTAGCAGTTGGTTTAGCAAGACGAACTGCTGCCGCTACTGCTTCATCTAAATTTTCTACCACGAGTAGCGCATCGCTGTGGGTTTTTAGTGTTGCTAAATATTTTCTCGCAGCATTAAATTCAGAACCAGCAAGACGGACAACTAAGGGTTTAAAATTCCGTTCTTGGCGACTTTTACTGCCATTAGAACGCACAACTTGTGATTCCAGTTCGCTGTTGTCTTGCTGCACAACTCTGGCTATAACTTCAACCACTTCCTCAGTTTGAGGAATGCTACCCAGAAAGTTGATGAGGATTACTTGAATGCTTTTGTCAGCTTCCAGGATTTTCAGACCTGTCTCTAGGCGATCGCGGAAGGTCGTTGGTGTAGTATCTGTAAGGAAAGCATGACGTAGATTTAAACAAACACCTGGGTTGCCACCAGCATTGGCTACTAAATCCAAAGTTGCCATTACTGAACCAGTACCATTACCTAAAATACCGATTTTTCCATGAATTTTTATACTATCCCAATCACCCAAAATCCCATTGATTTCAGTACTGGTATGACGGCTGATAATTTTTGCTGCCATCTCGGCGAGGTCTGGATGGCGCTTGATTGCCCGTTCGTTAATCCTGACTTTACCATTAAGAGCCATAACCTGACCATTGGCACTGACTGCCAAGGGATTTATTTCGACTAAATCCAGGTCTTTTTGCACAAATAAGTGGTACATTTTCTCCAAAACGCTGCTTACCGACTGCATCAGCGTTCCCTGTAAACCCATTTTTAAAGCCAGCCGTCGGGCATAAAATGGCGAAAATTCCTGTTCCACGACAACATGGTGCATTTTTTCTCCAGCAGATTCCCAATCAATGTCTGCTTCTTTGCAACCTAAAAGGACTGGCCGGCAAACAGCAGTATCTAAAACCACCGCGAGATAAAATTCCTGGTTTGCGTCGTATTGCGATTCTGCCAGCACAACTTCTGGCAATTCGCCCCATATTGGTAGACTAAAGATATTTTGCGCTGCTGCGATCGCATCTATTGTCGTTTCGGCAAACCTGACTCCACCCGCTTTTGCCCGTTCCGCTCCATGTACTTGAGATTTCAGTACAATTGGAAAGCGAATTTTTAAACGTTTCAAATCTGTAGGATGGTCAATTCGTTGGGAAGGCAATACCGGAATGCCTATCTTCCCAAACCATTCTTTAACTTGATACTCTAATAAATCCATTGATACACCTTGTATTTACACTTTCCAAGCTTTTGGTGAGTGCTGTCTTAATATTTTGCAGCACTTTTATTTCAAAGTTAAGCTTTTGGCAGCTATAAAAATTTATTTTTCACGGATCGATTTTATCGAATTCAGCATAAGAGACACATTAATTTTGCTCGCCAACCTGGTTGTGCCAGAGCCACAACACGTAATTAATCTTTTCAGTAAGTTCCCCAGCATAGAAGATAACTAGCATTTCTGTCAAAACCCTCTGACCTAGTATCGTTTCCTTAACCTTTAGATAAGTTTTTCACAACTGCTCTGCAACTATGATTTTGCAGAGTAAGTAGGTGGGTGAGAAAATTTATAACTATGTCATTGCGAACGCAACGAAGTAAAGTGAAGCAATCACAAGGTTTTCACCGCTTTTACTTCTCGTTACATAGTTATATTTATTTGTGCCTGCCTACTTAGTAGCTATTGTGAATTTAACTGTCGCAAAATAATGCAGTGAAAATACTCAAAAACTCTATTATTCCCATTTTTTATTTGTAATTTATATCTGAAGACAGATTATTTAATTTTGGATCTAGGGAGTTAAAAATGTAGCGCCGCGAACAATAACTGCTTTTTTAATTTTTGGTGAAAAGTCAGAATTTGTGTTAGAAAGTTGGTCGTTCAGATATTTCCGGCTGTGGTTCGTTAAACTGTGCATTTGCATTCAACAAACCTCAAAAGTTCATTTCATTCCCTTAAAGATAATCAAAACAATATAGAAGTTGAGCGGAAAAGCTCTATGAAGGTAGCAGTCCAGCAGGAAGATTTACAGCTTTTAGCCAAAACTTTGCAGGAACAATTGCTTGTAGAAGTCTCATCGGCTGAAGTCTTCGAGGTTAAATGCGCCGTCAATAAAGACGGGCTAATGGTTTTAACGCAACATGAATCAGATGTAATAGTTGACGCTCAGATCATCTTTGCAGTAATTGAGGAAGTACTTCAGTCTGTAACACCCCACACAGATCGGCAAGTGCAATGTTTCCTGAGAGTTTTTGGCGAACAACTCCCTTATGCCAAATGTTTCTTGGCTTTGAAGCAGAGGGGAGGATGGGGGGATGGAGGAGCAGGGGAAACAGAGGAGGAATACTTTTCTCCACTTTCTTCATCGGCTCTGACTTATTCTCCATCATTCGATGAGGCTGAGGAAGAGGAACCGTTTGACCCATTTGCAGATGCGCCAAATTTTCCGACTTCAAAGGCAGGATTTCAAATCAAACCCATCTTGCTGGGTGCAGCCTTAGTGGGGATTGTAGTTTTAGGCGGTGGTGCTTATTTATTGACTCGCCCTTGTGTGATGTCTGAGTGTAAAGAAATACAAACCGCCGAGCAATTAAAAATAAAGTCTCCACAACTGATGCGCCGCGCCAAGTCTGAAAAAGAATTAGTAGCTATACAACAACAACTTGCAGCAGCCAGCGCCACCCTAAATGTAATTCCTAGTTGGTCGCCCCGTTACCAAGAGTCAGAAGAACTAAAAGCAAGTTTGTCGGGACGGTCAGAAAAAATCAACCAGGTGGTTAAGGCATTGCAGACGGGAGCTTTGGCGACACAAAAAGTTCAAACTCCTGCATCTAGCCTAGAGGAATTACAAGCTAGACAGCATTTATGGCGACAAGCTATAGCGCCCCTAGAAACTATAAGTTCTAGTAGCGAACTCTATGGGCTAGTACAGGGTAAATTACTTAATTATCGTGTCCGTTTGCACGCTGTAAATCAGCAGATATTTATTGAGGAAAAATGGCTCAAAAAACTCACAGCAGCAAAAGCTGTAGCTAGTGTTGCTGAGAACCGGGAAACTACTGCAAAATCTTTGAATGATTGGCAAAAGGTGAAGTCTACTTGGTTGGTGGCAATTAATGCTTTGAATAGCATTCCCCTAACTAGCTCTGGATACCAAGAAGCTGCAAAGCTGTTGATAGATTATAGACCTAAGTTAGTAGCAGCACGCGATCGCGCGACGAAAGAACAATTAGCCACTAAAACCTACCAACAAGCCGTTAGCGCTGCCAACCAAGCCAAAATATATCAGCAACAAAACCAATGGCAAGCAGCAGCTACATACTGGGATCAGGCTTTGCAAACTGCTAAAAAAGTTTCCCAAGATAGTTTGTACTATACTCAGGCTCAGTCTCTGATTGAACCCTATTCAATAGCCCTTAAACAAGCACAAGAAAAACTACAAGTTGTTAGTAGTTTCCAACAAACCCGCACTGACTTGGATAAAACCTGTATTAATGGAATTCGGATTTGCATCTTTAGCATAGATAATGCAGGAATTATTGTCCGGCTAACCCCTGAGTATGACCAAATAAGGCAAAATAACTTGGCTAATCCTTATTCTGAAAATTCTAGTACTGCTATTGACGTTACCAATCACTTGCAAATCTTACGGGAAGCTTTAGCTGTAATTGGTGAAAATGCCAACTTGCCCCTTTTCCTCTACGATTCTAAAGGTCAGGTAATTTATACACGGACTTTAGGCGGGTAAGTAGAAATGTTAGCGTGAAGAGTTTGGAATCTATAGGAATTCTGGCGTTGCATAATCAAGGGATGAGTTGAGGTGTTCTATTGTGCAATGTCCATTATTTAAAGGATCGTTAAGTACCCGTGTTTACCTGATTCATCCCGCATTTATACAACGCCAACAATCATAAATTGTTTGCGAACAATCGATCCCCGACTTTGTAAAAATTGTCGGGGATCTAGTTGATTAACCGTTGTCGTGTCTATAATCGGCATCTAACCAACAGCGTGGTAGAACTTCACCAGAAGGAAAAACGAGATTTTCTTTTTTAAAACTATCAGGTGGTTGTTCTTCTTCACCTTTTTGTTCTCGTCCTTGAACGACGTTACTATTAGGATCGAGCAATTCTTGAATTTCGAGAATTTTCACCAATTTGTCACTATCTTTGATTTGTAAAAGCATAGAAATTGCCTCAATGAGTTTGCATGAAAGTTCAAAGCGAGTCTCAACATAAACTCGCTCAAATCTAAACTGATTTTGAACGCGGATATCCCTTAATTGTTAAAGGAAATTTTTATTAAAAATCCACACAGAAATTACACGATAATCTATGTGTAGCTGTAGATTTTATTTTTATAGAGTTGGCACAGAAAAATATTACCTAATTCATTAGCTAAAATCGAATCAGGAAATGCTGATTAATAAAATAGTCCAACTAAGATAATCTTGGTTTTAGCAATTATGAATCGCGTTGATATTTCTCCAAAATATCAACTAAAGTAACCTGGCATTGCAGTGGCAGTAAATCAATTAAAGGAAGTTCACTTCTACCACCGCCAATTTTCACTGTAATTGATTGCAAGACTTTTAAAACTTGGTCTTCACTTACACTGTTAGAAGTAATTAAAGGATACAGTCGTTCGGCAACAAGAGTATGCAGTTTGGCATTAGATAAATAAAGATGCCACTTGGCAATGTCCATATAGACACTTTCGCCAATTTCAGCTGCTAGGGCTTCCAGTAGTTCTGTGGTGTTAGTCTTAGCCATAAAAATAACCCTACATTAAGAAAAAGTGCGAAATCTCAGGCTTTTTTACATTATGGCTCAATTAACAGGCTAATCCTACTACCAGAGGTTACAATCGCCCCAGCATGAGTAATCCATCTTCAGGTGGATTTGGGTGGAGCTTCGGTGTAGTTAGCGATCGCACTAATATAAATCAAATGCACCAGCACTATTCCTGTCCAACTTAAAGTTACCCAAGGCAGCCACTCCCAGGTAGTATCTTTCAAAATGTGGAAAAACCACAAGCCAGAATTAATCGTAGCAGCGATCGCTACATGGGTGGCAAAATTCATCCGGTCATCGATCTTGCGATAATCAGGGTCTTTGCGATCGGGTTTGCGAGGCCAACGAGGAGGCATAAATATTTGTTACAGATTTAAATACACCCTATTTATTCTAAGGTTTTTGTGGCAGTGGTTGCTATTAGACCCTTACAACCAGTCATAATTAAATTGGAAGTCAAGAGCCACTGGGTTAAATCAGATGACGATCTTTGAGCAAATAGACCCCGATCTCCTCTATCCAGATAGTGACGGCAAACCAATGGCAGACAATACAGAACAATATCGTTGGATTGTCCTGATTAAGGAGAATTTAGAGATTCTGTTTGCTAATAATGAGAATGTTTTGATTGCGGGAGATTTACTTTGGTATCCTGTTCGTTCTCGGCTGATTACACCGACTGCACCTGATGTAATGGTTGTTTTCGGTAGATCAAAGGGAAAACGTCGTTCCTACCGTCAGTGGCAAGAAGATAATATTCCACCGCAAGTAGTCTTTGAGATTCTTTCTTATAGTAACGATACCAAGGAAATGGAGCGGAAGCTGGAGTTTTACGATACTTACGGTGTTGAAGAATATTATTTATACGATCCTGAAAGCTTTCAACTAGATGGCTGGTTGCGGCAAAATAACCATTTGAATAAGCTATGGCAAATGGATGGTTGGGTCAGCCCCCGCTTAGGAATTAGATTTCAAACGGGGCTTGGGGAGTTAGTAATTTACCATCCAGATGGACAAAGATTTTTGAATTCGCTGGAACTTAATCAACGGGCAGAACAAGCTGAGTTATTGGTAGAACAAGAACGTCAACGCGCTGAACAAGAACGTCAACGCGCTGAACAGTTAGCAGCATATTTGCGTAATCTCGGCATTGATCCTGACAATCTGCCGTGAATGAGGAGTGGGGATGAGGGAGAAGAATTAATAACCAATTCCCAATTCCCCATTCCCAATTCCCCATTCCCCAAAAAGTTATTGCTCTAACAGGGAATAATCTCCTGATTTCCCGCCACTCTTACTTATTAAACGAATCGATTC
Organism: Nostoc sp. 'Peltigera membranacea cyanobiont' 213; assembly: GCF_002245975.1. NCBI lineage: Bacteria > Bacillati > Cyanobacteriota > Cyanophyceae > Nostocales > Nostocaceae > Nostoc > Nostoc sp. 'Peltigera membranacea cyanobiont' 213. The sequence continues at coordinate 7,374 of NZ_NOLI01000031.1, forward strand.
AATTTGAATCGACTTCTCTAAGGCTTTTGCCATATCGTATAAAGTCAGTGCAGCCACAGAAACGGCAGTTAAGGCTTCCATCTCTACACCAGTTTCAGCTTTAGTTTTGACTGTGGCTTGAATTTGATAACCGGGTAGATGCGGATCGGGTGTAATTTCGACTGCGATTTTTTGCAAAGGCAATGGATGACACAGAGGAATTAAAGCGGCTGTTTGCTTGGCTGCCATAATCCCCGCCAATCTTGCAGTTGCCAGCACATCACCTTTTGGGACATTTCCGGCTTGAATGGCAGCGAAGGTTGTTGGCAGCATTCGTACATTTGCCGCAGCTACTGCTTGGCGGATGGTGGGTGCTTTACCCGTCACATCTACCATCTGTGCCTGTCCTTGGCGATCTAGATGGGTTAAGCTGGCAAAATTAGATGAAAAATTATCTTGCGTCATTTAGTTAGAACGTGTTAATATAAATTGTCAGTGAGGGTGTGTAGCTCAGTGGACTAGAGCACGTGGCTACGGACCACGGTGTCGGGGGTTCGAATCCCTCCTCGCCCGTATTTTAAAGTTGAAAGTCAGGAGTGAGGAATTAAAGTTCCTTACTCCTGACTTTTAAGTTTTTCAAAGCATAAGCATCTGGAGCCAGACCTAGTGCAAAGCGCAGGGAGTTGGATAAATCTTTGCTCGATTGGGTGAGGAAGATAACCAGTGCAACAGAAGCGATCGCAGCACCATAGCCAAACATATCGCGGTAGCCTACAAGTTCTGCGATGCTACCCAAAACAGGAGCAGCGATCGCAATTCCCAGGTCAAGTCCAGCTACGCATAGAGCAAAAACTTGCCCCCGTTCTTGCGGCAGCGAGCGGTCTGCCATCAGAGTAATCATCATGGAAATGAGTGTACCACCACCAGCACCTTCAGCGATCGCAGCCAATAAGAAAAACATCGCACTATGAGCCTGCCATAGCAGTATTGACGCTAGAACGTAGAAAAAAATACCAAAGGTGATAAATAAACCACGACCAAAGCGATCGCTTGCCTTACCAGCAAACACCCTGATACTAAAACTAGAAATTGCCGAAGCTGTAAAAAACAGTCCGCCGTTGAAGTCTACCTGACTGGATTTGAGGAACAATGACACAAAGGTATGTACAGCACCGAGAGACAAACCAACCAGCAACATAACTATAGTTGGAACTTTCACCTGTGGGCTGCTCAAAATTTGCCAAAAATTGCGATCCTCAGTCTTCGTTTGCTCTTGTGTCGGCACTGGCTCCTTAGTAACTTGTACAATCCCCAAAAGAGCGACAAAACCCAATTCGGCAGAGAAGAGAAATAATATCCCGTAGCCACTTGTAGCTTCTAAATACCCACCCAAGGCAGGGCCAATTGCCAAACCAAGGGGAGTTGCCAGAGTCATGTAACCAATGATTTCACCACGAGTTTCTGTGGGGGCTAAATCTGCGATTAAGGCACTGTAGCCAGTGGTAAAAGCAGCAACGCTAATGCCGTGAAAAATTCGCACCAGGATTAATAGCCCAATTGATTGGGTTGCCAAGTAACCAAAGGGTGCGATCGCAGCTACTATCGTACCAATCAGCAAGACAATTTTGCGATCGCGTTCATCGGCTAATCGTCCCAGCGTCGGGCGAGATAACAATAAGCCAATGGCGAAACTACCCATTACAATCCCAATTTCTTGCTTACTTGCGCCCACATCATCGATGTAAAGCGGTAAGGTTGGTAAGAGTGCAGACAAACTCGACCAGAATAATAAACCTGCTGTAAATAAAACAAGCAGGTTGCGCCGTAGTTCGGTATCAAAAGTATTAAATGCTTTCAAGGTAGATGCTAATTTAATTGTTTTTTGTCATTTTTCATTGGTCATTTGTCATTTGTCATTTGTCATTTGTCATTTGTCATTTGTCATTTGTCATTTGTTTAGAGTCAACTAATATTTATTCTTAAACCGCATCTACGTTGAAAACCTTAGTTTTTGGGTAAAGCTCAGAATTTAAGCCACGAGAGAATAATATACTCTCCTGAAAACTCCAATTTCAAAATGGACGAGATTTAACTCTTTACTAATGACCAATGACCAATGACTAATGACTATTGTTACGTTACTTAACATTTTTTGCTACTACTTCTCGCACCCGATAGATAGGCCGCCCTTGGGATTCATGGTATGTACGCATGAGTAATTCTGCTAAAAGACCGAAGCAAAACAACTGCACTCCCGTTACTAGCAGCAGAACTGCTAAACTTAGCAAGGGGCGATTGCCAATCATCTCACCTAAAGCTAATTTGACGAAAGTCAAGTAAATTCCGATCGCAGTGCCCGAAAACATTGAAATCAAGCCCAACAGTCCAAAAACGTGCATCGGACGGGTGAGGAATTTTTTCATAAACAGAATGGTTAACAAATCCATCAATACCCGGAATGTCCGCCAAATTCCATATTTACTATGACCAAAGCGACGGGCGTGATGACGCACGGGTATTTCAGTAATTCTAGCTCCTTCAATGTATGCCAGAGCGGGTAAAAATCGGTGTAGTTCGCCGTAGAGATTCATATCTGCCAACAGTTCTGCACGATAGGCTTTCAGCGAACAGCCATAATCATGAATATTCACGCTAGTGGTGCGGCGAATTAGCCAGTTGGCAATTTTGGAAGGAAGTAACCGATTTACAGCACCATCTTGGCGATTTTGCCGCCAACCACTCACTAAATCGTAACCTTCATCCAGCTTTGCTAATAACATGGGGATATCAGCCGGATCGTTCTGGAGATCGGCATCTAAAGTGACAATCGCTTTACCGACTGCATAATGAAACCCAGCAGCCATCGCCGCAGTTTGTCCGTAATTGCGACGCAAAATCACCGCCTTTAAATCAGTGCGGATTTGCGCCTCTTTTTTCAGAAAATCCCCAGAACCATCTGTAGAACCATCATCCACACAGATGATTTCATAATTTACCTGACTAGAAGATAAAGTAGATGCGATCGCTTCTAGTAAAAGTGGCAAACTCTCCACCTCGTCATGTATCGGCACTACCACCGAAACATCTGGGACAATTACGGAAATAGTCCCATTCTCGTCACTCAATCCCTGATCGACCAACCCACTCCTCATATTTCTTCGCGCCCTTTGCGTCTTCGTGGTTCGTAACTCTGAAAAACTCTCCCAGCCCCTCGCAGCTGCTGATAGTACGACTGACTAACCGCATCTCCCTGTTCCGAGAGAATATCAATGCCGATCCCATTCCGCCCCTGCTCTTTACCAGAACTATGGATATAATAACCATCGGCCAAATAAAGCCCGACATGGGTGGCTTTTTGGCTAGTTCCAAAAAATACCAGATCCCCAACTGCTAATTCTGCAATTGTAATTGGTTGAGTGAATCCTTCCTGTTGATAGGCATCTCTAGGTAGCCAAATACCCACCGAAGCAAACGCCGCCTGCATTAACCCAGAACAGTCATAATTTGGCCCAACCGTACCACCCCAAAGGTAATAATTTGATTGTTGCATCGCATTTTGGGTAAAGGCGATAATTTCTGCTAGGAGTTTTTTAATCTCCGATTCAGAAAATGTTGCAGCCTGATAAGGTACAGTAGCAGATTGTAATGAATCAAAATCTGAAACAGATACCCATCCCGGATAGTCATCTTCACATAAATACACCTCAACCGCTAAATTTTGATGATTTGATGTTACCCACAAATGTCTTCCAGATGCAGATTGAGTTGCTAAACGCGTACATTCAGGAGAATCATATAAATTCAGGTCAGCTAAACACTGATACTCCCCTGATTTTGGATTTTGGATTTTGGATTTTAGATTAAAGGACATTATCAGAGAATGATTTTTTTTAATAAAGACGAACAACTCGAAAATCTTGGTAATGGCATTTTAGATGCAACTTGGGCAGCATTTCCGACCTTAGCACGTAACCAAATTGCCTTGACTTGGGTTGTTTACGATCCCCCAGTGCGAGTAAATACTGGTGGGGCGCTGACTCCCAACGCTTTTTGGGATCACCCAGTTCGTGGTTTCACTTATCGGGGTGTTGAGCGGATTTATCCCGCCAGTGTAGTCAAGCTATTTTACTTGGTGGCGGTAAATGAATGGCTAGAAAAAGGCATGAGTCAAACCTCCAAGGAGTTGGAGCGAGCTTTGCGGGATATGATTGTCGATTCTAGTAACGATGCTACCAGCTTGGTTGTGGATATTTTGAGTGGCACCACATCAGGGCCACAATTACCAACCGGACCCTTTGAAACCTGGAAATATCAGCGTAATATTGTTAACCGCTATTACCAATCTTTGGGTTGGGAAGAAATGGAGACGATTAACGTCTGTCAAAAAACTTGGAGTGATGGCCCTTATGGGCGGGAACGGGCGTTTGTGGGGGAGTTACTAGAAAATCGCAATATGTTAACCACAAATGCGATCGCTAGGTTACTGCATAGTATTGTAGGTGGGGTGGCGGTTTCAAGTGCGCGATCGCAAACAATGATGGCTTTACTGAAGCGTCCTCTCAACGATTTGCCCACTGACAGAGAGGAAGATCAGGTAGCAGGTTTTTTAGGCGGTGGACTCCCTAAAAATGCTCAAATTTGGTCAAAGGCAGGTTGGACAAGTCAAGTTCACCATGATGCCGCGTATATTGAATTACCAGAACAGCGCCCTTACCTCTTAGTGGTATTTACTGAAGGTAAAGCCCAAGCTAAGAGTCGGGATATTTTACCCTTTGTTTCTAAACTAGTTTCCGAAGCGATCGCTAGTCTATAATCTACTCCTGTGAACTTAAATAAAATCGGCGGTTAGAAACCGCGCCTACATAGGCAAAACCCACCTCCGTGGGTTCAAACCCTCAATTTCTTCTTAGTCCGCGGAGGCGGACTTTGTTTGTGTAGCCGCGAATTCCATTGCCCCGGCTATTTCAACTTAAATTCGTCAAACTTCAATACTTCCGAATCAGGCTTGCGAGTATCAAAACGATAACTACTTATCGTACCTGTCCCCGTATCAAAGATACTAAAAACCGTAATATCATTACTCGCAATATAAGGCATCCGCTTACCATCTTCACCCAGCAAGGGGGCAATTGTTGGCACTATCGGTTCTAACCCATTGGGATCGCCAAGCTTAACATAATCCTCTTGATATCCAATTGGAACTTCTCGCTTTCTATCACCCCAAGCAGCGCCGTAACTATTACCTACATTAGATGTTTCCAGAAAGTGCATTCCACTGGGACTAATAAAGCGGTTCCACAAATGAGAATGCCCATAAAATACTAATTGCACATTAGCCGCTTCTAATAAAGGCACAACATCGCGGATAATATAATCTGCATCTTTTGGATATTCGTAACGCACAGCTTTAATATTATTCCCATCCCGTTCAATTATTTGAACTGGATCTGTATAAGCAGGAACTATATTATCACCCAAAGTATGGGGTGGGTGATGGAACATCACAACTTTGTATTTTGCTTGTTGAAACTCAGGGCTGTTAAGTTCCGACTCTAGCCAATTATACTGCTTGCTACCTTTAGCAATTGGCTCATAAATTACCTGTCCATAACCCCAATCTTCAGGATTATTTAAATCATTTTCGGCTTCGAGATATCTCCCCTTACGCTTTCCATTTAAGCTAGGAGTCCGCCACATATTCGTAGCATACAGTACCACCAAACGCGTATCACCAAAGGTAACTGCATAATACCTTTTTCCTCCCTCTTTACTTTTGGGTAAAGAAAAAATCTCTTCGTAGGTATTAGTATTAAAAGAATTATCGATTAAAGATTTGTCTCGATAGATTTTTTGAGCAACTGAACGAGGGATTGTATCATCAAATTCACCATCTAAACTTCCCGCCCTAGCAAAGCGTCCCATCACCTCATGATTACCAATGCAAGTAAACATGGGTGCATTTTGAATTATTTGTCCGCCAGTGTAGGTTGTTTTAACACCGTCGTGCGTCATCTTATATTTAGCACGACCTTGTAAACCAGGAAACAACGCACCACCACTATTATCATCAAACCATTCTGAGGCGCGATCGCTAACATTGACCAAATCGCCAGCAAACCAGACTCCATCGACTCGTCCAATAGTTTCTACCACCTTTTGCAGATTTGCTGCTGTCATTGGCTTTAATTGATGATCTGAGGTGAGTAAAATTTTTAATGGTGTATCTGGTTTGGGAGTAGCTGCGAGGCTAAAAACATTACTACTAGCACTTTCGTTGTCTTCTCGCACACTCCTAACACGATAATTTACCCGCACATCAGCAGTTAACCCAGTTACCTCAGCTTCATGTCGCCAAATGTCACGCTGGACGGGTTTTTGATAAACTTCGCCGTCTTTGGTTTGGTTTCCAACTCTTGATTCTTGGTCTTCACGCGTGCGAGTAAGTTTGGTAGTATCTGCCTTAACACTTAGTTTGAGATTTTCACCGTAGGTTACGGTGTGATTAACACCAGCAAACTCAGTAAACCAAACTACTCGCACTGAGGTTTCAGTTGGCAGTTGCAAAAATGGGTCGGTGAGTAGTTGGGGTGCTGATGTCATAATTGTTTGCCCAAATGAACGCACGCTTACCAGAGTAAAGCATATAACAAGTACAAGCATAGCCATTAAGGAAATTTTTCGGCTGCGTAAGTGTCTGAGCATGAGTAACATACCAAGTTTTATAGGGTGTCTATGACTGAACGCAATTTTATTATTAGCTTGTTGAAAGCTGCCGATTTTTATTGCTTAATTTTGGGGGTTGTTTTTCGTGTTCTTTACACCCTCTGAACGCTGCTGAATAATTTTGCTTTCGGGTAAAGTGCTATTAAACTAACTTTTTAATTTTATGCTTCAGTTTCAACCTTCTGGCTTTGGACATAAACTTATCCATACATCATTAGGGGCAATGGTTTACTATACCCAAACCAATGCACCTTGGACGAACGCTGATGCTGAAGATTTACCTCCACTCTTGTTTCTTCATAACTTTGGTGGTGGGGCATCTGCTTATGAATGGTCTAAAGTTTACCCAGCTTTTGCCTCTAATTACCGGATTTTAGCCCCCGATTTAATCGGCTGGGGAGAATCGGCTCATCCTGTCCGGGATTATAAAATTAGGGATTATCTTAGCACGATCGCAGAGTTTATCATCGAAACTTGTCGCCAGCCGGTGACTGTGGTAGCCTCATCATTAACAGCCGCTTTTGCTATCCGCCTAGCTATTGTTCAACCCAATTTATTCAAAACACTGTTTTTGGTGTCTCCCTCTGGATTTGATGATTTTGGGCAAGGTGCTGGACGCAGACTTCCGCTTTCGGTAATCAATGCGCCTCTGTTGGACAATTTTATTTATATCCTTGGTGCTGAAAATGAAATTGCAGTAAGAAATTTTTTACAAAGTTTTCTGTTTGCTAAGTCGCAACGAGTATCCCAAGAAATGGTAGAGGCTTATTTAACCTCTGCACAACAGCCTAATGGCAAGTTTGCCGCTTTAGCATTTTTACGGGGCGATCTTTACTTCGATCTGAGTTTATATATTCAACAATTGACAATTCCCACTGTGATGTTGTGGGGAGAAAAGGCGCAATTTACCAACATCAAATTAGGACGACGCTTGGCAAATTTAAATCCAAATGCAATTCGAGATTTTTATGCGATCGCAGATGCAGGAATATTACCTCATTTAGAAATGCCAGAAGTTGTCATTGGCCTATTGCAACAATATCTTAGGTAACTGGGGACAAGGAGAATAATCCATAACCCATAACCAATGACGACTACTTAGAGAGTAACTGCGCGTTTAATGCTTTATTAATGCGATCGCCAGAAGCTTCTAAGTGGGCTAAGGTGTAAATATCAAGGCTTTCAGTAAGTTGCTTAAGTCTGACATCAATGGCTTTTTGCAGTTGACGCAATTCATACCAAGCCAATGTCCGTCCATCTTCAGGTGTATTAGTAGTACCCAACATCATCTCTAGCAGAATATTCAAATATTCCCGTTGCAGCGAACGGCGGACGCTAGAAATTGGCTTTGGTTCTCCTGGGGTTAAAACTTCTGTCCAGATGCCTGTTTGCAGAGTGTCAAACAGTTCTGGGATAGAAAGTGCTTGCCCAGGCAGCGTTTTTAATTCTATATCTTGTAAACGATTTAGGCGATCGCTGTCTAATAGCGATCGCAGCACCGCACTTTGAAACTTCAAAATATTTTCGTGAATCGGATAATCAAGGCGGTTATTAGGTACAGAACTACCCCAGTGTTCCCAGTGCGGTGGTGCTAGTTGATTGAGCAATTGTGGTGAAAAACTGAAAGCATCCTCAGCAAATACATACTCTTGCAACTTAGTCAATGCCTGACGTTGTTTTAAAAGTGAAACTGGTACAAATGTCCAAGAAGCATCATCACTAGTATGGAGGCGGCGAAACGATTGTCCACCAATGTATTTAGAAAGCAAGGTGGCGTTCCGAAAATAATATTTAAAAACTCTATTGAATGAGACGCGCAGGTTACTATATTTTTCTCCTTTCGATAGATAACCCTTGTCAAGACGCTCCCACATCACGCGGGCATTATCCATTTGCCACTGCGAATAAAGTAGCACATCACTACTCATATCCCAGACATTTGCTAAAGGATTAATGTCCCAAATATCCTCATCAGTTGCGTAAGATAATTCTGGTTGAGGCGATGCCAGTGCAATCTGCTCTAAAAAACTTTTTTCTGATTCTGGAATGATTCCCTCAATTTCTACTGATGGGCTTTTTTTATAACCATACTCAATTGCCCATTCGTCATAAGGCCCAACAACTCCTGGGAAATAGTCACCTTGCTGTACTCCCTGTGGTGCTATATTCACAGGTAGATAGTCCATCACCGAACCCACTAAACCTTTGGTGTGAGTGATTTCAGTATTATTTAATTCTTCAGGCGTTAACATCGTGCTGCCGTGAAAATTGTGGCGCAACCCAAGAGTATGCCCAACTTCGTGAGCAATCAGAGAACGCAAATATTGATGCACATACTCTTTCATTGTTTCACTGATGGGTGTAATATTTGGCAAAATTGACAACGCCAGCGCCCCCATCTGGGCTTGATTTGAAGATTCCATACTATAGCAGAACTCAGAGTTTGGCAGAAGATAATTCTTAGCATCTGCATTCTGTCTTCGCCAGAATACTCGACATGATTTTTTGTCCGCTAAAGATGAATTTACTTCCATCAATGCATGATATTCTTGCTGAATTGAACGCACCATATTGGCATCCACAATAATATCTGCATCCAATATTTCCCCAGTGAATGGGTTAACGCGCATCGGCCCTCTAGCAAAACCTTCATCCAAAGAGTTGAACCAGCGAATAGTATTGTAATGTACATCTGCGGGTTGCCAATCAGCATCATCTGGCATTTGCTGCACTTCAATGGCATTTTGAAATCCGGCTTTTTCAAATGCTTTGTTCCACATCAAAATGCCTTCACGAATTGCATCGCGGTACTCTAGTGGCACAGCATTTTCAATCCAATAGACAATTGGCTTTTTGGGTGGGGATAAAGCAGCATTAGGGTTAGATGGTTCTAGATGCCAGCGATTAATGTAACGGACAAATGATTCGTGAGGATTATTATTAGATAAGTCTTGGAAAGCAGTAATAAAATATCCCACTCGATCGTCGGCAAGTCTGGGAATATAACCATTGTTTTCTCTAAGCTGAGAAAAACTATAGTGTACCTTCAGAGTCAGGGCCCTACTATCGGGTATTGTGACTAAATTTGATCCTTCTAATGATGAAAAACCATAAATAGAATCAATTTCTACATTTTCTGAGAAGCTGTTAATTTCACCAAAATATGACTTGCGTCCATCCAAGCGGTAATCAGCTTGCAAAGAGGATTTTAAGAAGGGAGTTAATCCTGGAAAATCCTGCATTAGCAGTTCATCCAGATTTATCAGAATATTTTCATTCTGTGGATCGATATTAGCTATTTCGAGTGAATAAAGAACTGAGTCGCTAAATGAACGAGCAAGCGATCGCTTTTCTGGTTTACTTTCTGCACGGAATTTAACATTCCGCACAACAAAATGTAATCTATTATTTACTCGTTGGAAGTAGAAGAGAAAATCAGAGAGAGGTAATCCACTATAAATTCCCCTTTCCCCAATGCCTGATTCTAATGTTACTATAGCTAGGTAATCTTTATTTAGCTGCTCTGGTTTGATTTCTAAGTAAATTTTGCCCGAATTATCCGTGCAATAAAGTGTGAAGAGTCCTTCTAGTTTATCTATTTCTTTGACAACCTTATTAAGTCGGCAAAAATCTTGCTTTCTATTCTTAGCAAGATTATTATCAGTACTTACTAAGTTTTCAACTACTGGGAGTGCATTTACTTGCTGCACATCATTTAAAAGTTGGTTTGCTCCTGCGTAATCACTTGAGAGAAACAAGTTATACAGTAATACTATAAAGATTGCTAATTTACTTATCCAGTATTTCATCCTTTGGCTTTCCACCTGAAGCAACTCTCGTGTTGAGAAAAATGTGGATTGATTTTTGGTCTGCAAGCCCTTCAAATATCTAGGGATGACAGTATAAATCCACTCAAAAAATTGTGTGACTATTGATTGTTATTAGTGGCTCTTTAGGAATTTTCCATTAAGCATCTATGTTTGAAAATAGATATTTTATCAAACTAAAGATACATGTTTTTTTTACTTGTATATGTATTAAAACCCAAATGTAGCATCGAAAATGTATTTAGTGCTACATTTGGGAGCCGAAGAAATATCAAGCATGATTTATAAAGAAAGAATCAGACTTTTAAGAAAGCTGTTATTAAGTAGGTAAATGCTTTTTTCGGATGAATTCTGGAAAATTGTGGTAATTTCAAGCATTCTGTTAGATAGTCAAAAATTCTTGAGTCGAACCCACTCTCAAAGGTTTTTAGCATTGCCTTGATAAGTTACGCAAAACTCGATGCTGTAGGAGCAATACCCTGCGGCTAGTACAGCTTGGCAAAAATAAGCAGACCATTGCCACGAAAATTCAGTAGACTGCAAGGCTTAAAAATGGTATGTATATTTCCGCCGCGCTGTACTAGGGTTTTAGCGATTTTTTGCGTAAATCTGGAATTTTTCGGAGAATAGCCCAGAAATCTGTTGTCCTGATTTCAGGTGAGTTGGCAATAAAATGATTCTTAACCTTTGATCGACTTAAAGATAGATCCAGAGATACGTCTAATTCGATACAATTTATAAGTAGAGAGAGCCGAGGAGAACAAGGTGGTCTTATTAAAAGGCTTTGAGATTGAGATGTATACTGGCACGCCTCAAGGTGAAATCGTCGGCCTCTCCGACAAAATTGTTGCAGCTTTGGATGGATTTATGCGGGAGCCAGATAGCCGCAACGTCGAATATATAACCCAACCATCCCATAATTACGATAATTTATTGTGTGCGTTGCTGCGTCCCCGGCGGGAGTTGCGAAGCTACCTGAATGGCTTGGGCGATTACACCTTGATACCGGGAAGTACTTTATCTTTAGGTGGGGGCGATCGCTTTCAACGTTCCGATCCAGCCAACACTTATCATGATTATATTGAGAACACCTACGGGACGAAGGTAGTCACCGCCAGCGTACATATTAATATAGGCATCAGCGATCCAGAAGTATTGATGCGGGCCTGTCGAGCGATTCGGATGGAAGCACCTCTATTTCTTGCCCTCAGCGCCTCATCTCCCTTCCTGGATGGTAAAACTACTGGCTATCACTCCACCCGATGGGGCTTATTTCCGCAAACGCCTAACCACGTGCCGTTATTTGCCAGCCACGCCGATCATATCCAGTGGGTGGAAGATCAACTCGTTGCGGGAACTATGCAAAACGTGCGGCATTTGTGGACATCAGTCCGGCCAAATGGCGATCGCCGTCCTTACGATCTAAATCGGCTAGAATTGCGAATTTGCGATTTAGTCACAGATCCCATTGCTTTGCTAGCCATTACAGCCTTATTAGAAGCGCGTTTGTTGCAAATAATCGAAAATCCCAGCATCGATCCCTTAACCCAAAGTATTTTCTCTGGTGAAGAACTTGTCACCCTAACTGCTGAAAACGAAGCGGCGGCTGCTGCTGCTAGTCTCGATGCTCCTTTGAGACATTGGCAAGATGGTAGAACCATTCTAGCCAGAGATTGGATTTCGGAAATGTACCAAGATGTTTGGGCGATCGCTAAACAACAAGGCTTTAGCTGTTTCCTTTCTCCATTGCACAAAATCCTTCGCGAAGGCAATGAAGCTCAACAGTGGTTGCAGTTACACACAGTCGGTTTTGACACCCAGCGCGTCGTCTCCCAAGCTATTCTCGCCACCCAAGAGCGCGAAATGGAACTCGAAGATAAATTGTGTTCGTTCCTGCTAACTTAATTGTGGAAAAATACCATCAGGTGGTGTTGTCAAAGACGTGGTAGAGCGGATCGTGGAACGCATTAAAGCCCACTAGCAGCAGCAACCACCTCAAATGCGATCGCCATTGCTGCCAGTTTTTTGGTATCAATACCCCGAACTCCATCGGGGAGAGCGATCCCTTCAACCTTAATCCCGCCACGAGTCCCTGCATCCAAGTCAAAGAGCAAACTATTAGTAACATCTAACACTTCATCAGGGAGAGCAACTGGGGCGTTGCGATTTTCTAGTCCTCTTGCTTTAGCAATTGTTTGCAATGCTTTAAGAGAAGTTCGTAAAGGTGTTGTACTAGCAACAATCAGTGCTTCTGATAATCCTAAAGGGTCGCCAATGGTGAGTTTAAACCCATCATCAGCTTGAGGAATGACCCGTTTTTGTTTAGCTTCTACTAATGCCGCATCTTCTGAGGCTGACCAATCATTGGGAAAAATCACTGTCATTTCTCCTTGGGCATCAATCACCAAAATGCTGACGTAGAGAGGGCTAGATTCGTTATTTTGAATTTGGAAATTAATTGTAGTTCCAATTGGTAATTTGGCAACACCAGAATCAGAGGATTTTATCACTTGTACAGGCGCTGGTTTTTTTGTTTCTCCAGCTTCCTTCTTCACAGCACCGCGAATAGTAAAAGTTTCGCCAAGTAACTCGTTATTGCCAGCAATATTCATGGATGCCGTGATTGCAATCTGAGAGGTGTTAGTATTTCCTAGTATTTGCTTGACAATTCTGGCAGCTAACAGTGATTTTAACTTGGGTTGCAGGCGCTTTACTGCCTCACTTACTGCTTCTGTGCTACTACCAAAAGAAGCCGGAACTATCTGGTCTTGACTGGGTAAAAATAAACCAAAACTACCCAAACTTGGGAGATTAGCTATGCGTTGTTTTTGTAATTCTTGATGTTTTGCCTCAGTGATGCAACCAAAAATATATTGTACCTCAAGAGTTCCTAATGGTTTGGGTTCAATGCGATTGATAGATCGTAAAGCTTGTGCTGCCTGTTGGCTAGTATTTCGATCTAAAGAATTATCTAGCCCAATTTTTAAAGTCAAATCGCTGGGAATACTGCGGATGCGTTCTTGTAATAAAGTTCCTGGTTGGATTTGAAGTTGTGCCCTGGTATTCGACAATAGTTTACCACTGGCAATTAATCCTTGGCGATCGCCTAACTTTACCAGTCCTCTTTCACCGCCTTGAGGATCTAAGACGGTTAAAATCATATCTTTTTTAAATGCTTCCAAACTTTGTGAATCTGTCCCGCCAAGCCACAATTTCACTTGGTCTCCGTTAACTTGAGTCACCACAGCCTCCGCCGGGAGAGATGAAAAGCGAGAGAAATAGATGGGTGCGTTGGTATTTTCTTTGCTGAAATTCGTTTCTAATTCTGGCTCTTGAAAGTTTCCTTGCTCTCTAGCTAGAATTTTCGTATTCCGAGCCACATTGACGATCGCTCTATTGACAGGTTCATTCCCAGTTTGCTGCCATAGATATTGAGTGAATATATAAGTAAAAGCTCCGGCATAAAAGTCGTCAAAAGCTGCATCGGCGGCATACTGTTCCCGTTTGGCGCTGGCGATGACAACTCCTTTGGCAACGTTTTTTCTGCGGAGTTCGATAAATTGTTGTTGTGAAAGTCCCAGTTTTCCAAGCCATTGTTGTTGATAATCGAGTTCTGCTTGACTCGGTTGCAACAGAGTCCCACCATTGCGCGATCGCACTCGCAAATTTCCCCGCGTACCACCGCCAGAATGACAGCTATCTAGCACAACAGTAACGTTATCTGTTTTCAGCGCAGACATCAATAAAAACAGTGTGTGTCCCGTAATATCTTGAACTGCGCCACCAACAGCCGGATACCCTTGGGGTAATTGGCTATCTATGGGTACAAAAGTGCTGTTGAGTCCATCTGGAGAATCGCGATCGCGATCTTCTACCTGGGAACCATGTCCAGAAAAGTGAAACACTACTACATCGCCAGGTTTAGCTTGCTTAATCAAATGTTCTTCAAATGCTGTGAGGATACCTTGGCGGGTAGCTTGTTTATCTGTCAAGATCCGAATATCCTCTGATTTAAAGCCAAAGCGGTAAATTAATAATTGTTTCTGTAAAAGAACGTCATTTACGCAACCTTTTAAAGCTGGGATTGTACCAGAATACTCATTAATGCCCACCAGTAGCGCTAGTTTACGGGGTGCATTTTGGGCAAGGGCTTGGCTAATGCGTTCCCCCTGCTGCATAAATTCCAATTGGCTTAAGCCCAACGTTGCGAGAGTGGAAGCACAAAATTGGAGAAAATGACGGCGTTTGATGTCAGACATTATGATTTTTATCTATTTTGGCTAAAGTTGCTTTAAAGCATTGTATTTCTGGATTGTGTAAGGTTATGCAAAATATTACAGCGCCTTGCAATTGAGTAGATCGGTGTCATGCGCTCATCGCCACTCACCCAAAAACGTAAACGCCGCCCAATAATTGGGATTACGCCATTTTTCCTGCTGCCACATTTTCAACTGCGTTGCTCGCAACGCCTGATTCGCTGGCTTGCCTTGCTGCAACATTTGTTTGTAAAATTCCTGCATAAACACAGATGTACCTTCATCGCTAACCTGCCACAAGGACACCACCAATCTTTCTGCACCTGCATACATCAATCCTCTTGTCAATCCTACCAAGCCTTCACCTTGGATTTCCTTGCCTAATCCGGTTTCACAAGCACTTAGAACAATTAAATCGGCTGGATAATCAAGGTTAAACAAATCTCCTAATCGCAGATATCCTCGGATATTTTTACCTTGTTTATCTACCAGAGAAAGTACAATACCTGATAACTCTGGGTTCGTGTCGTTGACAAAGCCGTGGGTAGCAAAGTGTAAAATGCGGAACTGATTGAGGCTGCTGCTGGTAGCCCAGGTGTAGTTAGCGGCAAAATCGAAGACTTGCAAACTGTTAGAGTCAGGTACGAGTTTTAAAATTGTCTCGGCTTCTTGGCGAGTACCTAGCAGTCGTCCCCAACCTTGGAAATTGGAAATATCAGCAGAACGTTTAAGGGCAGAGCGTTCTAGCTCTAAATCAAGAGATTGTTGGTTGTTTTGGGCGTTGGTAACTCGCATATCGGTAGCGATGTATACTGGGTCAGCGAGGATAGCTAAAGTTTTAGGTGCTTGTTTGCGTGCGATGAGTTCTTGGCGTTGAATGGCGATCGTTGATGCTGAAGGTAGATTGACTATTTCATGATTAACAAATAGCGGTTGGTAGTTAGAGTTATTTGATACTGGAATATCTGGAGTAAGATTAATACCTCCTCTGTTATCATCTATCGGGATAACCTCTCGCCTAGTAGGGAGTTTATCTTTATCTTTCCCCTCTTTTCCTTTCACAGAAGAAGGTTGGGGGGTTAGATCAGCCAACGCTGCAAAGGGAATGTATTGCAAAGCTCCATCTGCAACAATAACTAAGCGTTTAGTGCTTAATTTATCTTTTACAGGTGCGAGAATGAGTTGACTGAGTTCAGTCGCTGCTTTGTCAATCCGCCGATTTTTGATATCTGCACAAGGATTTTCTTTATTTGTTACCGAAGGTGGTTTAGAAGTATTTTGGCTAATCAGACAAAATAAATTGATGGCGCTTTTCTCTATCTCTTGCTTTTTGGGAAGTTCGTAAGTGTCGAGAGAATTGGGAGAAACCACCCATAGAAAACTGCGTTCCTCACCCAATGAATACTGTAACAGCAGCGTGTCTTTGTCGAGTTGTTGCTGAATTTGCAGTAAAGTCAGGGGTTGGGGATACTTCAGGTTGGCGTATTTTGGACTACTTTGGCGGATTTTCGTTTCTAGTTCTTTTTGTTGGTTTAGGAGTTGCTCGATTTCTGTTTTCAACTTGTCAGCGTTGGCTTGAGAAATGGGGTCTTTAATTTTGTTACTATTAACCATCTCAAACCGCAGTTTTTCTCTAGCATCAATTAAGGCTTGTAAGCGGCTTTCTTCTGCTAGGAGTTCTGGGTTTGCACCTTTGCGGATATTGGCGCGTGCTTCGGTTAACAGTTCTACAAGTCCTCTAGCGCGAGAGCGATCGCTTGTTTCAATTGCTTGGGCATCATATCCTTTTGATGGGTCTTTTTTGTGGAGTTCCATTAAGATGTCGATTTTGAGTCGGTAATAATCTTGTACGGTGGCAAAAAAGGAGGTTCGGAAGTCTGAACTAGCAACTTCTTTGCGGATGTTTTCGATGATTTTTATTGCTTTATCTATCTGGGTAAGGGCTGCTTGGAGTTGGTTATTTTGACGTTGCAGTTTAGCGATGTTGTAGAGACTTTGGGCTTGTTCAGAACTTAAGCCCATTTGAGTATAAAGAGCAAGTTGTTCTTGATAGGCTTGTATAGCTTTCTCTGGTTGTTTGAGGGCTGCGTAAGCTTCAGCAGTTGGGGCGATCACTCTCGCCTCTACTTCCTTGAAGCCTGATTCTCGCCCCAGTTTTCTGGCTTTTCCAGAGTCTTCCAGAGCCTGGGAATAATTTCCTTGTTTAATCTTAACTTGAGCGCGGAAATTAAGTGTTCCTGCTTCTATGGCTAATTTATACTCATCAATCTCTAAATTACGAGATAAAGTTATAGCCTGATTACCAAAACTAATTGCTTGTTGATAATCTCCCGAATTCAAGTAAGTTTGACTAATATAGCCTAATGATAAGGCTTCACTATTACAGTTTCCCGTTGTTTTGGATACAAGCAAGGCTTGCTGATAATAATTTAGGGCTTGTTGGTAATCTTGCAACTTTCGATAGACAGCACCAAGTTTATGTAGAGTATCTGCTTCATTGCCGCGATCGCCAATAATTTGCGAGATGCCTAATGATTGCTTGTAAACATTTACACTCTCAGGATATGCCCCTAAAGACAAGTAAACATCACCGAGAGTCGACAAAGTAGCCGCTTCTGCTGGACGAGTTTTAATTTGACGTTGAATGTCTAAGGCTTGATTGAGGGCATTAATTGCTTCTTGTTTTTTCCCTTGTCTGTTTAGAATATCAGCAATATAGGTAAGTATCTTTGCTTCGTTGGGCTTATCACCCATTATTTGTCTTAGTTTGAGTGCTTGTTTATAAACTTCAAGGGCTTTTTGATATTCCCCAACTCTGCTGTATCCTGAACTACCAAGCAATTCTAGGAAATCTGCCTCAGCGCCAATAATTCCTCTCGTGCGCCACTTTTGAGCTTTTTTTTTGAAGTCTTCGATATTATTCTTGGTAGCTGATTGATTCGACGAACTCCCTGATTTATCAATCTTAGGAGGTTTTTTTATTGATGCTAATTTATCAGAACAAATTGAACTTTGTAACGAGGGATAAATCAAATCGAGTATGCTTCTATCTCTCTTAAATTCTGGATCGAGATTATTCGCCTGTGTGATGTAATCAAAGCTTTTGTTGATTTCACCGAAGGAGATTGCGTAAGTTAAAGCTATGTAATCGAGTATTTGAGCTTGTTCGACGACATTACCTTTTTCTTTCCAGTAATCCAAAGCTTTGTTGTAATGATCAAGTGCTTTCTGTTTTTCGCCTAAGTTTTGAGCGTAAATCTGTCCAGTTGTCCAAAAAACACTAGGTTGTATTTTCGTTTCAGGAAACAGTGATGGAAGTTGTTCCTTGTTAGCGATCGCCTTTTCATATTCCCCCATCTTCTGGTAGATCAGGCTAAGTGAACCAGTGGCTGCTCCCTCACAATCGCGATCGCCTAAAGCTTGACAAATAGGTAACGCTTTCTGAGCATATTCCAAAGCTTTGGGATATTCTCCCCGAAACCAGTATAATTTAGCAATGCGATCGAGAGTATTGGCTTCTTTTTGGCGATCGCCTGCTAAACGCCAATATTTTAAGGCTTCTTCCCATTTAGCAATGACTTGAGTAATGGGTGTGGTTTCTAATTTTAACTTTTCGGCTCCTGCTTCTGCTTTTTCGGCCGCAGCCCGGTTGGTGTCTGCGGTATTGGTTTGGGTTATTAGTTGAGAGGGCGAGGATGTTGGTTTGGGATAGGCGCTGGCTGTTTGTGAACACAAACATAAGCACAGCAACAGGATTAATCTTAAAGAATGTGGTTGGAACATATACAAATTACTAATTACGAATTATTAAAAACTTACTCTGCTTCGCCAATGAGAGTAAAAGCTGCCCAATCAACGGGATTTGGATTATTTTTCATCGTCGTCAACATCGCTTGCCGCAGTGCTTGCACCTTGTCAGAGCCTTTTTGCAGATTTTGATAAAATTCCGTCATTAATAGTGCTGTGGGCGCATCTGGAACCGACCACAGCGACACTAAGACACTGGGTACACCAGCACTAATTAAAGAACGAGATAAACCAATTACCCCATCCCCTGAAATGCGTCCGCGTCCAGTGTCGCAAGCGCTTAAAACGACTAATTCGGCATTGAGCTTCAGATCCAGGATTTCCGAGGCTGTTAATAAACCATCATCTTTACCGGATGGAGTCAAAGCAATACCGCTATTTAATCCTTGGATATCATCAAATATACCGTGGGTTGCTAAATGAATAAATCGTGCTTGGGGTAAACGCTTCACCACCGTTGCTTCTGTCGCTTTTTTGCCGATGAGAGGTTCGGTTTTGAGTAATTTGCTAATTGCGATCGCTTCTCGTTCTGCACCAGGTAAAGGAATTAATTGTTGCGGAGTTTCGCCGATTTTTGGTGCGAGAAAAGGCATGGTAGGATTACCAACAATCAGCGTATTTTTCCCTTCTATGGGTTGTGTGCCGATCCGTTGTTTCTGTTTGTGGGTTAAATCTAAAACCTGAATTGATGGTGATGTGAGGATGGTGTGTTTTTCAATCAGGTATTTACCGTCTGAGTCTTGTAATGCGGCGAAGGGGACGAGGAATAGGCTACTTTGGGGAATGAAGATAACTTTTTCGGTTTCTTGTTTGGGAAGCAAGTCAGCGATGGGTTCAATCAGCAGTTTATGGAGTTGCTGAAATTTTTGTTTGGCTTTGGGTTTATCAATATCTTCACTGGGGATAATACCACCACCGCGAAAAGCTGTACTTATTGCACCGATCGCTTCACGGCTGGTGGTAACAAGCTTATCAAGAGTTGTATTCTCTTTTTGCCACAGGGATTTTAAGTCAGCTTTGCGGAAGGTAACTTCACCTGTGGGTTTGATTACCCAAATATAGAGTTCTGATTCTTGAGTTTCTTGTTTACCTAGAATTTTAAAGTCATCATAAATAATTGAATATTCAACGAGCGTCGCTTTTTGTTGTTTGGCGATTTGTTGCACCAGCGATAGTGTAGGTTTATCAACAGGACGTTCTGAGATTTGACTTGAATTTCGGCTAGACAAGCGTGAAGTCAATAACTCCACAAATGCCCTAGAACGCCCCCGTTCAGAAATTTCTAGCGCTTCTTTGGTTTTATTTTGAGCAATTAGGACTTTTTGCAGTATACGGTAAGTACGAGCTTGTTCTTCAAAAATTGAGACTTTGTAGCTATCATTTTTACCCAACTGTCCCCTGAGAGATTCCCATACCTCAATTCCAGCACGGAGGGTTTTTTCTGCTTCTTTTAGATTGCCAGATTTTTGGTAAGCAAGTCCCAGATTACTCAGTGCAGCGCCCTCGCCATTTCGGTTTTTGATTTCTCGTGCGATCGCCAAACTCTGCTGGTGGTATTCAATGGCTTTGCTGTAGTCTCCCAGGAAAGAGTAAGCAAGTCCCAGATTACTCAGTGCAGCGCCCTCGCCATTTCGGTTTTTGATTTCTCGTGCGATCGCCAAACTCTGCTGGTGGTATTCAATGGCTTTGCTGTAGTCTCCCAGGGAACGGTAAGCAACTCCCAGATTGCCCAGAGCATTGCCCTCACCTTGACGGTCTTTAATTTCTCGCTTGATCGCCAAACTCTGCTGCTGGTAATCAATCGCCTTGGCGTAGTCTCCCAGCGAAAAGTAAGGAGATCCCAGATTGCCCAGAGCTTTACCTTCGCCTAAACGGTCTTTGATTTCTCGTGCGATCGCCAAATATTGCTGGTGGTATTCAATGGCTTTGCCGTAGTCTCCCAGAGAATAGTAAGCATTTCCCAGATTGCCCAGAGCATTACCTTCGCCTAAACGATCTTTGATTTCACGAGCGATCGCCAAACTCTGCTGGTAGTACTCAATCGCCTTACCGTAGTCTCCCAGGGAATAGTAAACAACTCCCAGATTGCCCAGTGCAGAGCGCTCGCCTAAACGATCTTTGATTTCACGAGCGATCGCCAATCTCTGTTGTTGGTATTCAATGGCTTTGCTGTAGTCTCCCAGGGAAAAGTAAGGACCTCCCAGATCGCCCAGAGCTTTACCTTCGCCTAAACGGTCTTTGATTTCACGAGCGATCGCCAAACTCTGCTGGTAGTACTCAATGGCCTTGGCGTAGTTTCCCAGCGAATAGTAAACAACTCCCAGATTGCCCAGAGATTGTCCTTCGCCTTTTCGGTCTTTGATTTCACGATAGATAATTAGTGCCTGTTGGCAAGACTGTAATGCAGCTTCAAATTGACTGGTCTTACCCTGTTCAATACCTTGCTCTAACAGTCGGTCTGCTTCTGCTTTGCGGTCTGCTTGTGTTTGCGCCAATACCTGCGACACCTGGAATAGTGGAGGCAAATTTGCAATCGGCAGTGAAACAGTCAAGATGAGAACGATCAATGGGGTTAAACTAAGTTTGCGATCGCGCATAGTTGGGATTTAGGGTTAGGAGTTTTTATACAGGAGCGGGGAATTTAACAACATATATCTCTAGGCGATCGCAAGATATGCAAAATTCAGCAAGTAGTTTATAAATCAAATAGGATTGCTATATTACAGCTAAATCGGTGATGTCTCATGAACATTGTCACACCAAAGCGATTCACGATTGACGAATATCATCGGCTGATTGAACTGGAATTTCTAAAAGAGAGCGATTCTCTTCGAGACGGCAAAGCCGAACGCATTGAGTTGATTCGTGGAGAACTAATTCAAATGGTAGTAAAAGGCACACCCCATATATTTTGTACAACTCGACTTTGTAGACAACTGGATCGATTGATGGGCGATGCCTTGTTGTGCGTTGTCAAGAGCCAATCATACTACCATCAGATAGTGAACCTGAACCAGATGTGGCGATCGCACGAGGAAATGAGACTGACTATCTTCCCCATCATCCCTATCCCGAAGATATTTTTTTAGAGATCGAAATTTCCGACTCAACCCTAGATTACGACCAAACAACAAAGTTAGAAGTCTACGCAGAAGCCGGAATTTCTAATTATTGGATTGTCAACTTAAATTTTCGCCAACTTGAGCGTTACAGCCAACCGGATCAAACTGCTCAAGGTGAATTCAATTATCTCAGCAAGCAGATATCTTTGCCCCATCAGTCAGTGGCGATTCCTGGATTTGAAGATGTCTTATTAGACTTGAGCCGGATTTTTCCTACGGTTGTAAGTGCTTAGAAACAGCAATGTCTACGACGGGCTGCGCCTACGCTGTTTTCTTTGGGGAATCAGGCGATCGCCTTTTTCATCAATAGTTCATAGTAGGGACTTTAGTCCTGATTTTTTAAGGACTAAAGTCCTTACTACAAACCATTAACCATGTTCTTTATCGTCTCTTTTTCGCCGCCTGCACCGCCGCATCAGCGTTAACTAATCCCTTACCAAAGAAGTACTGCTGACCTTTAACCGAGGAAGACATTGCACCTTTACTTCGCAGTGAACCATATAATTTGGTATCTTCCTCAGACATACTCAGCCCTTGATAAGTGGCTGTAGATTTCAGGATACTGACCAAGCGTTTTCTGGTAATTTCTTTATTTTCTCCTTTCATTAATGCCACAACCCCCGCTACAGCTGGCGAAGAAAAGGAAGTACCCTGCACCCACCAGTATTTTCCTTTAGGATCGAGTACAGAAGACCAACGAGATTCAGGATTCGGCATCCCTTGCCAGAACGCATTCAGCCAAGTACCGCCTGTGGCAAGAATTCCACCCAATAATCCTGGTGTATCTAAGTCGCCTCCGGGTGCAACTACATCTAATCCTTTACCGTAGTTACTGTAGGGCGCACGATTACCCACAATATTAGTTGCACCAACTGCAATTACTCCTGTGTAAGCAGCAGGAAAAGATACTTGGTTAAAGTTTTCGTTGCCAGCAGCAGCCACAATTACTAGTTTAGGATTGGCTTTAAGAACATCAGCGATCGCTTCTTCTTCTCCCGGAGTTGGCAAACTACCACCCAGGCTAAGATTAATGATATCAGCACCCCGATCGGCTGCATAGCCAATGGCTTCAATATATGCAGAAGGCACAAAACTACCATTTAACCCAAACACCCGCACTGGTAAAATTTGAGCATTGGGAGCCACGCCTACTAGTCCTTCACCATTTTGCGATTTAGCAGCAATGGTTCCACTCACAAAAGTGCCATGAAATTCCCCGCCGATTTTATAAGTGCGAAAAACATAACGTAAAACATTAGCGATTTGCTCTAGAGAGTAATCTGGGTTTTTTTGCTTTATCTCCAGCGCTTCTTGGGAGTATTGCTGAACTAATTTGGCATCAGATAATTGGAAGGTATCTTGAAATTTTGCGCCGAGAATAGCCAGTTCTACTGGGTTTACACGAGTATCGGCATCACCGTTTTTACAGGGGTCACTGCTATCACCGCCAGTAGAGAAATCCCAACCGTGGACTTCCCCTGGACATTTATCAGCAGCTTTCACTGTATACAAACTATCTGCCAAATCGGGATGATCCCATTGAATTAAACTGTCTATGACTGCGACAACTACACCGCGTCCGCCGTTGCTATGTTTCCAGGCATCTGTAACCCGAATATCTGTGCGAGAAATAGTCGATTTTGTCGCTGCATTTGGTTTTTGCAGACAAGTTTGCAGTGATTCTAAGCTAGATATTTCTTGTTGCAGACATTGTTTGAGGGGTAAGCTATCCAAATGCCACGCCAATCCTAGTAAGTTGGTTTTCGGGGAAATAGCTCTGGTAGATTGAGGGCTTGATACTGAGGGCTGGGAACTGGGTAAGATTTTTCCAAATCCCCAATCCCCAGCCGCCTTCAAATTAGCAATTTGTTTGGTCGCTGTTTGGAGATTTTGGTCAGTAATGGATTGGATGAAGTTGGGTGCAGCAGAAGTTACTCCCTTGACCTCGTTTAGCTGATTAGCGGTGCTGAGAATTTTTATACCAGAAGCAACAGTGGATTTGACTATATAGCGATCGCGGTTAAAGCGCAATGGACGAACGATCGCTAAATTATTTTGCTCTAAAATTGTCTGTCTTTGAGTCTCAGTCAGTTTAGCATCAAAGCTGATGATAATTTCGTTGGGGATGACGATAATTTCTTGGCGTTGGCTGCGACTCAGCACGGGTAGGGTAGTTTGTACATAAGGTTGTTGTTGAATGCTCTGCTGCACAACATCCCTAGTTCCCGTTGGCAGACTGACCACTGCATAGTTCTCGCCCAAAGGACTGACCCTTGGTGGAGTAATGGCGCGAATATTACTCTGGAGGTCTTTTTGAAGTTGGAGGTATAGAGGGGTAGCCGCTAAGTCACGGGTTGCTACTTTTTTAAAGGCAACTGCGATCGTATCTTGCCGTTGGTTTAGGGGAATATGTTGTCCTTTATAAAGGTAAAATAAATCACCATCCTTTTGGGTTTGGGCAACTGCGGTAACTTCTGGTGGGAGAGAGAACAGACCCAAGCTAGACCAAATAAAACCAGTGAGTAAGATGCCAGAAGTAATACGTTTCATAAGTGTTTAGAAATTTACAAATATATATCTCTTGTCGGTGGGAAGATATGCAAAATTCAGTTTTTTGATAAATCCCCATCTTTGTAGAGACGGCGATTTATCCCGTCTCAAAATTGTTCAAGATTCCCCAATCAAGGTAAATGCAGCCCAATTTAAGGGTTCAGGATATTTTTGCATTGTTGTCAGCATCGCTCCTCTTAATGCGGTAGCTTTGTCAAGCTTTTGTTGCAGATTGTTATAGAACTCGGTCATCAGAAAAGATGTGGAATTATCATCAACTGCCCACAAGGAGACAATTACACTGGGGACACCTGCGCTAATTAAAGAGCGAGATAAGCCGATAACACCATCACCAGTAATGCGTCCGCGTCCGGTATCGCAAGCGCTGAGAACGACTAAATCTGCATTTAGCTTCAGATTGAGGATTTCTTCGGCGGTTAGTAAACCGTTATCTTGAGAAGAAGGTGCAAGAGCGATCGCACTTCCCAATCCCCGGTTATCATCAAGTAAACCGTGGGTGGCAAAGTGAATAATTCCGGCTTGGGAAATCTTGTGTAAAATTGCAGTTTTGCTAGCTTTTTTACCTGTCAAGGCTTGCGTTTTGAGGATTGAGGCAATATCTTTAGCTTCCTTTTCCGCCCAAGGTAAATCTTTTAATTGTTCAGGGGGTTTTCCTGGTTCCAACTCTACTTTCGGCATTGTCGGATTACCTACAATTAAATACTTGGCACTTAATGTCTCTACACGTCGTTTTTGCTTGGATGTGAAATCCAATACCTGAATTGATGGTGCAGTGAGGATAGTGTGTTTTTCAATTAAGTATTTATCTTGGTCATATTGCAGGGCTGGGAAAGGAACAAGAAACAATTCACCTTGAGGAATAAAGATAACTCGGTCATTGGGGTTACTGGGAAGGATATCTGCAATGGGTTTGATGAGCAATTCATGCGATCGCTGTAATCTTTGCTTTGCTTTGGGAGCATCAGGTTTGTAACTCACATCAATTGCACCGCGTCCTCTGACACCAATGGATTGACGACTCGTGGTAACGAGTTTTGCTAATGTTGTATTCTCCTTTTGCCACAGGGGTTTGAGATCAGAGGAGCGAAAACTCACTTCACCTGTGGGTTTGATAACCCAAATATATAGTTCCGATTCTTGAGTTTGCAATTTACCATCAACCTTAAATTCATCAGTAATAATTGAATATTGAACCAGGGTTGCATTTTCGTTTTTAGCAATTTGTTTAATCTGTTCAATATTCACTGCTGGAAGTTTCGATTGCTCTGTTTGACTAGGGGATAATCGTTTATTGAGTAAATCAATAAAAGCTCTAGCACGTCCTTTTTCAGCAGTTTCTAAAGCATCTTCGTAATTTTCCTGTGCAATGAAAACTTGTTGTAAAAGGTGATATGCATCAGCCTGTGTCTCAAAAACAGACACTTGATTGATATTTGTTAAATTTTCCCTTACACTTTCCCACGTATCAATCGCGTAATATAGAGCCTTG
This sequence comes from Nostoc sp. 'Peltigera membranacea cyanobiont' 213, assembly GCF_002245975.1. NCBI lineage: Bacteria > Bacillati > Cyanobacteriota > Cyanophyceae > Nostocales > Nostocaceae > Nostoc > Nostoc sp. 'Peltigera membranacea cyanobiont' 213. The sequence goes on from NZ_NOLI01000031.1 coordinate 33,148, forward strand.
ACTGCTTCATCAAGCTTGCCAGATTTGCGATAAGCATTGCCTAGATTTGTTAGAACAGTACCTCTTTCTTGAATACCATTCGTCTCTGTTAAAAATCTTTCTAGAAAAATTGCTGAACTTTTTTCTAAATACTCAATGGCTTTTTCATAATTACTCTCTTGAAGATAAAGATTTCCTATATTACCTAATGCCATTGCTTCCATATAAGTGTTTTGAGTTGCTTTTGCTATTTTCAAAGTTTGCTCATAGTAGTCAATAGCTTTAGTATAGTTGCCCTCTAAAAGATAAGCATTACCCAAATTAATGATTAGCCATAATTCTGGGTTTTCCAAATTATCTAATATAAAAAAATCTGGACGAGTATCTTTAATTTATTCTTTAAATACTAGACTCTTGTTCAGAAATTCAATAGCTTTAACTGGTTCACCCAGTTTGATATATACAATTCCTAAAAATCCCAAATTCAAACTTTCATTGTAATGATCTTTTGCTTTTCTGGCGATAATTAAACTCTGTTGAAAATAGTTAATTGCAGCAGGAAAATCGCCTAAATCAATATATGACATACCTAAATATCGCAGAGTCTTGCTTTCCCCGTACTAGTCTTTGATTTCTCTGTATAGAACCAGAGCTTGCTGCCAAGATTCTAATACTGCTTCAAAAATTAAATCTCGATAGAAATTAAATCCTTCTCCTATGAGTCGCTCTGCTTCAGCTTTACGATAAGCAGTAGTCCGAGCTAATGCTTGTGATGTTCTTAATGGTGATAGTAAATCAAGTACCAAAGGTTTTTGGAGATTTTTTATTAAATCTAGATAATCTTGTTTGTATGTAATTGCTATTGCATAATCACCTAAAGTCAGAGAAGATTTATACAAATTCATCAAAGCAGATACCTGCCCTTGGTAATCATTTATTTTCTGAGCAATTACCAAAGCTTGCCGATAATAGTTACGAGCTTTTTCTATATCAATCAAATGAAAATTTCTAAAATCTGTTAATGTTGTTGGCCAATAATAAAAATAAATATTACCTAAATTTTCTAGATTCCAAGCCTCAACTTGAGAATATTTTATATCTCTTGCTATAGCTAAACTTTGCTCTTGATATTTAATAGCTTTTTTGTAATCATTAAATAAATAATAAGAATAACTAAATCCTAAATATCCTAAAGCCAAACTTTCACCTTTGCGGTCTTTAATTTTATGGGCAATAAGTAAAGATTTTTGCAGAAGCTCAATAGCTTTGTTGTAATTATTTAAATAGCTATAAGCAATTCCTAAGGTTCCTAAAATTCTCCCTTCGCTTTGAGGATCGTTATTCTTACGATACAGAGACAATGCTTTTTCCCAGTACTGTAATGCTGCTTGAAAGCGAATGTTATCAAACTGCTCAGTACCTTTGAGCCAGAGTTTATCTGCTTCAGCTTTACGGTGTATAGATGTTTGCGCTAACACCTGGGGTGCAAACAAAACCCCGGAAAAATTCTGAGTACAGGTAGGTGCAATTGTTACCAAAAAAGCACTCAAAGCGATTAAAATGATTCTGCTTGTGCGATGGGCTATGCCCCACCTGCGGCGATCGCTCATAATTTACCAGCCTATCTAGAACTACAACACACCAATCAGGGTAAAAGCCGCCCAATATTGAGGATTTGGGTATTTTTTCATCGTTGCTAGCATTGCATAACGCAAGGCAACTGCTTTATCTGGGTTTTTACTGAGTTTTTGATAAAACTCTATCATTAAAAATGCTGTCTGTTGATCCGATATATCCCATAAAGAACCAATAACACTGGAAACTCCAGCCGAAAAGAAAGAGCGTGATAAGCCAATTACACCATCATTAGTGATTTTCCCTAGTGCTGTATCATTGGCACTCAGCACGACTAACTCTGCTTTTAATTTCAAGTTGAGAATTTCTTCAGATGTGAGCAAACCATCATCTTTAGCAGATGGTGTCAAAGCTAACCCTTGCCGATCGTGTGGACATGCTGTCGTTGCTAGATGAATAATTTTTGCTTGTGGCATTCGTTGTACAACTGCGGTTTCGGTTGCGGTATCGCCTATGAGTGCTTGAGTGTTAAAAAGATGTGCGATCGCTTTTGCTTCTTGTTCTGCACCTAGTAGCTGATGCGATTTCCCTGGCTGAGATGATATCGTGGGATTTCCGACTACCAAAACATTTTTAGCTACACCTTTATTTTGCTGTTGTCGCTGATAAAGTAAATCCAATACCTGAATTGATGGTGCAGTAGCAATAGTATGTTGCTCAATCAAATATTTACCCTTGGCATTTTGCAAGGCTACAAAAGGTACAAGAAATAATTCACTTTGGGGAATAAAAATGATGTGTTCATCTGGTTGAGTTGGTAAAAGGTCTGCGATGGGTTGAATTAACAATTGATGTAGTTTCTGTAGTCTTTGGTTAGAGTTAGTTAAATTTTGATCCGGCACTTTAATGCCGCCTTTAAGATTGCTACTTACTACACCAATAGACTGACGGCTCTTTATAATTAAATCAGCTAAAGATGTGTTTTCTTTATGCCATAGGGGTTTAAGGTCAACGCTACGAAATGCTATTTCACCTGTGGGTTTAATCACCCAAATATACAATTCTGATTCTTGAGTTTGTTTTTTACCATCAATAATCACTTCATCATTAATGATGGAATATTGCACAAGTGTGGCATTTTGTTGTTTAGCTACTTGTTTAATTTGCTCGGTACTTGGCGGATTAACTTCTGATATTGTTAATTGCTGCACTAATAATTTTACTAATGTTCGATTACGGCTGTGTTCAGAAATTTCTAAGGCTGCTTGATATTTGTTTTGAGAAATGAGGTTTTTTTGTACCTGGTGGTAACTTGATGTTTTAGTTTCTAATATAGTTGAATTTTTAGATGTTGTTTGTGCCAAAACTTTGGGATGTTTGGCTAGATTTGACAAAGAGATAGTTGCTAGAATAATTAGGCTAATTGAGGTGATTTGATAAATTGATTTTTTATGCATAATAAAATCGCTACAGTAGGAAAGATGAGGTACTTCAGACGATAGTCTATAAGCAAAAACTCCAGCAGGCTGACTTAGTGATATATATTTCTCAGCTTTTAAAGGATATGCAAAAATTGGGCGAATATTTCAATAAAAACCGGATTTTACGGACAAACAATTGCAAAACCCGGTTGGCTGCATAGGTCGTAATAATTATGCAATAGAGTTTAACTCTGCTGTATCTTCTCAATTGCGTCGGTGGCTTTTTGGGCGAATTCCTGATTCCCTTCTTGTTTAAACAGTGTGAATGATTTCTGTAAATCAGCGATCGCTCCTGGTTTGTCTTTTAAAGCAAAATTTGTCAAACCTCGGAAATAATAGGCATAGGGAATATAGGATTCCTATTTGATTTTTGAAAAAGATTACGAGATAATACGCAAGAGTTTACAAGTGTAAGAGCAGACAATGATAAATCAGCATCTACAAACGGCAACACTACCTGGAGGAGTGGCAACTGCGATCGCTGAGTTACAAGATTTTATAGCAGCTTGTCGTGATGCCCGTGAGGCAAGAAAAGCTTTGGCAGTCAAATTGGTTTACCAAGATTACTTGTACGAAGAAATCCAAGCTATTTTAGATGTGTCTCTAGGCTCGATAACAGGCTGGAAACAAGCCTATGAGGAAGATGGAATTAATGGACTGTGCTTGAACTACAAAGGGAGAAAGAGCTACCTGAGTACTCAACAGCAAGAAGAAGTATTGAGTTGGCTGCAAACTAAAAACTGCTGGGAGCTAGGTGAACTAGAGTACAAATTAGCTTTTGAGTACGACGTAATTTATGAATCAAAGCAAAGTTACTACGACCTGTTTGATGCAGCAGGAATTAGCTGGAAGAAAACCACAAAATTAAATCCCAAAGCCGACGAGAATGCTGTCGCAGCAAAAAAAAAGAGATTGCAACACTGCTGGCAAACCACCGAGAGGAAATTGAAACAGGCTTATTGAGAGTGTTGCTGCTTGATGAATGCCATTTGCTATGGGGAGATTTAAGTGGATATGTTTGGGGGAAAACTGACCAAGAAATAGCAGTTCCAGTTGTGAACGAACGAGATAAACAGACATACTATGGAGCAGTTGACTATCTCGAACGAGAATTGCTACTAAAAGCCTACGATAGCGGAAATTCTAAAAATACTATTGATTACCTACAGTATTTGCTAGCTCACTCCCCCAACCAGCGATTGCTAATTTTGTGGGATGGCGCTAGTTATCACCGTTCCAACGAAGTTCGAGGCTTCTTAGATGAGGTAAATCTTGGTCTACCAGCCGAGCAATGGAAAATACACTGCGTTCGCTTTGCTCCTAATTGTCCAGAACAAAACCCTATCGAGGATATTTGGTTGCAAGCTAAAACATGGGTTCGACGTTTCTGTGCCTTGATCCCAAAATTCTCGCATTTGAAGTGGATGTTTGAGTGGTTTATTCGACACACTACCTTTGATTTCCCCACTCTTCAGATGTACGGAGTTTTTTCAAAAATCAAATAGGAGTCCTATATCGGGAGTAATTTCTATAGCTTTGTCAAAATCTGTCTTTGCTGCTTGATATTCATCCAAACCAAAATTACCTAATCCTCTACCAACGTAGGCATAAGCATTTTTAGGTTCAATCTTCAAGATTTGGTTAAAATCTTCAATTGCTCCTCGATAATCTTTCGATTCTATCCGCTTAAAACCCCGTTTAAAGTATGTTTCGGTATCATTCGGATTTTCAGTTTCCGAGTCAGGAACTTGTGCTATGAATTGTTGAGTATTGGACAAGCTTTTAGCTTCAGATTTGGGTGTACAAGTCAGTGTTCCAAATACTAGAATTGCTGCTGCTAATTTCAAACCTTTCATTTTTGTATCTCCTAATCACAGAGGTTTTATTGCTGCTCACAGCTATATATATATCTCTGAGTGTTCAGAGATTATGCAGAATCAGAGCTATTTGCTAACGAATTAGGGAATTATTACCGCTTAAATTGGGTAAGTCACACAATTTATCGATATTTTTGATCGTCTTTTGCAATTCATCTGAGCGGAATTGCACAGAGTATACTTGCTGTAATACATCTGACCACAACTGATTTTCGGCAAAGTATTTGGCTTTGGCAAGAGCGATCGCTTCGGTATCTTTATTTTCAGCTTTGAGTTGTTTTTCTAAAATCTGTAAGTCGGCGGTAATGCGATCGCTTTGTTGCGCCTCCATAACCTGAAAATTAACGCCACTAGACAACTCTTCTTTAGACAGACTATCTTCAAAAAACACTCGCCATTCGTAGGTTTGCCCTGGTTGTAGTGGTTCATCTCCTGTATAAGTAGAAATATTTTGAGTTTCAGTTACTGGTTGAGTCCACTTTTTACCAGTATTTTTATTAAGTAATACTATTTTATTTACTTGACCTTGCCAAATAAATAAAGGGCGATCGCTCCAAACAATTCTAGTAGTCTCTGGTTTATCTGGAGAAATCATACAGATATCATTAGGATTACGTACAGTTGGGCGAGAACCACCTTTGCGTGGTCGGATCGGTGGTTCTTTTTTAAAGATAGCTTGGGAAATCCAAGATATAAATGACTGTGGTTGCTTTGGTTGAGTAGGTATTGGTTGATTTGATAAAACAGGTGTAGTACTCAAAGCTATTACTGATAGTGATAACGTATGAAACAGCAATTTATTCATGATTTTTTCCTTGATAAAAGATTAGGGACAAAGTAAACCCACAAGCCGATTGATGGTAAGAAACAAGGCAAAAGTATCGCCGTCATTGAAATGTATAACTGCAAACTGATTATTCCATAAATCCCTGTGAATATTGTCATCAGCAACAACCATTGCCAACGATATTTTCTATTTTTTTGTTGTAAATACTGTATTTTTCCTAATAATAGAGCTATACCAGTTACCCAGAAATCAGGAATCGGTACAACCAATCTCTGATTCAGTAAATGATGTATCATATAAGCATGATACTCACCACCTGTGAATAAATTAGTGTTAGGCTGCCAGTATTTAATAGCTGGTGGTAAATTTACATCTGCGAAATTATCTTCTCCATCTTGAGAAATACCAGCTTCGTCATATCCACCAGGAATAATAATGACAACTTGCTGCTGTAAGTTTTGAGGTGGAGTTTGATTTTCTAGGACTTTCCAAGCTGGGATAGTATGGTATATCTGATTGGGTGGAATTGAAAAATCAGCGATTGGGTGCAACCACATTTGATTCAGCCAGTAACTCAAAGCTGTTATTAATTGGAGACGCGATCGCGGTGATTGTAAAATAGTTTGATGAGATTTGGAATTGCCTGGAAAAAAATCTCCAATTTGTTGAAAAAAATCTGTTTTACTATCTAATTTTGGCTGTGGTCTATCAGGAATTTGCTGTAATTGCTGTCCCAGAACTAGTAAGTTAGCAAAATTCCAAGGCTGAGTTTGAAAATCATCATGAGGTAATAATGGTACATACCAAGGACGAAACTCAATTTCACCTTCCAAACTCCAGTTAAAGTTGGCAATTTCAGGCAATGGTTGTAACAATTTCTTGTTCTGATTCCGGGTGGCTGCAAACACAAACAATGTATGATTGGGAGAACTAACAGCAGTTTGAATAGACTTAGCAAGAATGCGATCGCTTTGTGGTTGATGCCTAGACAGTAGATAATCAATACCGATGACTTTAGCTTTATCGGCTGTGAGTCGGTTAATTAAACTTGCCAAATACTGATAATCAATTGGTTTAGGATCGGGTATTTTAGCTTTGACAATAGAATCCTCATCAATTTTTACTAATAATACTGGTGGCGGATTTGTTGAGGTGATAGATTGATTTGTTGCGTCACGATAGATAGCTTGTACCCATACACGCCACTGTAATAAGAAAGTTTGTACTGGTAATAGTAAACTCATTAATAATAAAATTGTCAGTGCGATCGCTTCTTTGCGGCTAGGTTGCCAATATTGGATAAATCGCTTGACACCAGAAGCTTGAAGACGAAATAAGGTTGCTTCTGGATGGCAAAATAAAGAAGGGATTAAATAAGCACTCGGATAAGTCAGATAGTTTTCTAGTTTAAGATGTTGAGCAGCAGTAATTAACGATTCTTGGACATCTTGATATTCAGATAAAGCTTTGATAAATTCTAATAAAAATTCGCCAGCGACTTGATTGTGAACAGGTTCGCGCATGACGGCTACTTGACTTAAACCTAAATCAATCAGTTTATTAGCAATGCTTAGACCATTACAAGAATTGAAAAGAGCAAACTGCAATCCTCTTTGTTTAGCAATAATTAATGGCTGTGCTATTTCACTAATTGATAAAGCTGTATTGGGAGCGATCGCTATTTCTCCCCCAGTCAAATTAGTTTCATTACTGTGACCTGCAAATAATAAAATATCCCATCCTGGCGCTGAGGCGATCGCCTGGACAATATTAGTTTTTAATTCTGGGATACTTTCTTGAGGTTGCCAACCAATAAATTCTACTGTCGCCACTGATTTTAAAAAAATCATAGCCTGCTTTTCTGCTTGAAAGTCTAAACCAGTTTCATCACCAAGGATTACTAAAACTCTGGCTTTACCAGAACAGCGAACATTAGGATAAGAAGTAGTTTCTCGCCTATTTATTGGTGTACGAACAATCCTAATCTTACTAGATGATGAACTAAATTCAGTGCCAATTTCCCAAGCCTCCCAAGGTAATCGTGCTAAATCTAAAGGATTGCAAGTGAGAAAAACATCAACATTAGGATAAGCGTCATTTCTAGTTGATTGAGCAATTTTTGCACGAATTTCATGTAATTCTGCACTGCGTAACCAGTGATGAAATTCCGATAAAAGTTGTGCTTCTGCCTGGACTAGTTGGGAATGCCAATCAACAGGTGGTGCAGTAAAACTGCCTATTTCTGCTACTTTTCCTCGCAATTTTGTGTTATAAAAACGTAAATAAATTCGCTGCCATTCTTGATATTTGAAATTCAGGTCATCAGGATAGGCGAGTGTCACACCAAGTTGCTGACCCTTACCCCAAGATAGTTCAAATGCACAAAGTTGATCGAATTGTTGAACTTTTAAATTAAAATTAGAAGCAGTCATAATTAATTAACCGCCAATAAACACCGATAAAATACACTGTAAACCCTTTCCATTCCCTCTTTGCGCCTCTGCGTGAACTTTTCCTAAGACTCCCCAATCAACGTAAAAGTCGCCCAATCACGAGGCTGAGGATGCTTTTTCATAGTAATCAGCATCGCATTGCGTAACGCCGCCGCCTTATCAGGATTTTTCTGCCATTGCTGATAGAACTCCGTCATTAATTCTGATGTCGGTGAATCAGGAACCGCCCACAAAGAGACAATCACACTAGACGCGCCAGCCGTAATCAAAGAACGAGATAATCCAACCACACCATCGCCTGTTATTTTGCCTCTCCCCGTGTCGCAAGCGCTCAAAACTACTAACTCTGCGTTGATTTTTAAATCGACAATTTCCGCAGGGGTGAGTAAACCGTCATCGTTATTGGTGGGTGTAAGAGCGATCGCACTTGGTATACTCTTATCAGCATCATCTAACAATCCATGCGTTGCTAAATGAATAATCCTCGCAGATGATAATTTTTGTTTGAAAGCTGCTTTTGTTGCATCTTTACCAGTGATAGCTTTAGTCTTGAATAAACTTGCAATTGTCACTGCTTCCCTCCCTGCACCTTCTAATGGTGGAAGTTGCACAGGTGGAATACCTACTTTTGGCATGATAGGATTGCCCATAACTAACACATCTTTACCTGTCACCTTGTGGCGTTGTTGATGTGTGAGGTCTAATACTTGAATTGCTGGTGCAGTTAAGATAGTGTGTTTTTCAATCAGGTATTTGCCGTCTTTATCTTGCAGTGCAACAAATGGAACTAAAAACAGTGATTCGTGAGGGATGAAGATGACGTGTTCATCTGGGTTTGTAGGGAGAAGAGATACAATGGGTTCAATTAATATCTGATACAGCTTTTGTAAATTTTCTTTTTGAACTACTTTACCTGTAGGATTTACATTTATAACACTTCTCCCCCCAGCACCGATGGACAGGCGGCTTTTGTTCACAAGGCCTGTAAGTGGTGTATTCAAAGATTTCAAGTCTACTTGCTTAAATGCAATATCACTAGTTGGCTTCACAACCCAGATATAAAGCTTGGATTCATTAATTGAATATTCAACAAGTGTAGCATTTTGTGCTTTAGAAATTTGCTTAATTTGTTCAATATTAGGTGGTTTGACAGTCTGTTGATTGTTGATATTTCCAGATATTTTTGCGGTTAATAACTCAACAAATGCTCTAGCTCGCCCACGTTCAGAAATTTCTAATGCTGGATTAATTTTATTTTGCTTAATCAAGACTTGTTGCAGTTTCTGATAGGTGTTAGCCTGAGTTTCAAAAATGGAAATTTTTTGATCATCAGTTAACCCAGGTCGTAGGGAGTCTAAAATGTCAATTGCAGCGAATAGAGTTTTTTCGGCATCGGCATACTTACCAAGACGCTTGTAGGCTGAACCAATATTACTGAGAGTTATCCCTTCACCTGGTTTGTCACCAATTTGTTTGACAAAAACTAAAGCTTGCTGATGGAAATCTAACGCTTTGTCATACTGTCCCAGACCTTGGTAAACTAATCCAATAAAGTCCAGAGTTGTCCCCAGCCCTTTCTTGTCGTCAATTTTTTTGCGTATAGCTAAGGCTTGTTGGAAGGAATCTAGAGCTTTTATATACTCTTTTTGTCCGTAGTAAACTGCTCCAATACGGTTGAGAGTACTTACTCGCTCTACTTCATAAACTTGTTTAATAGCTAAGGATTGCTGATAGAAATCCAAGGCTTTGTTATACTCTCCCCCAATTTCATAAATCAAGCCAATATTGTGTAGAGCAGTTCCTTCACATTCTTTATGTCCTACTTGTTTGCAAATATTTAAAGCTTTTACATGGAACTCTACAGCTTTGACATACTGTCCAATTTCCCGGTAAATTCCCCCAATATTATTGAGAGTCGTTCCTTCCTCAGCTTTGTTGCCGATTTGTTTGTGAATAGCTAAAGCTTGCTGTAAGAACTCCAAGGCTTTAGCATACTCTCCCAAATTTGCATAAACATTACCAATATTGTTGAGAGTTGCTGCTTCCCCTGCTTTGTTGCCAATTTGTTTACGAATGCTTAAAGCTTGTTGTAAGAACTCTAAGGCTTTAGCATACTCTCCCAAATTTGTATAAACATTACCAATATTGTAGAGAATAGTTCCTTGCACAGCTTTGTCGCCGATTTGTTTGTTAATCGCTAAAGCTTGCTGATAAAATTCTAGGGCTTTGTTATAGTCTCGTAAGCTGTCGTAAACTAAGCCAATATTGTTGAGAGTTCCTGCTTCCCCTGCTTTGTCGTCATTTTTTTTACTAATGGCTAAAGCTTGTTGCAATAAATCTAAGGCTTTGGTATATTCCCCCAATTTGCGATAAACTAATCCAATATCATTAAGAATAAAACCTTCTTTTGATTTATCGCCTATTTGTTTGTTAATGGCTAAAGCTTGCTGATAAAATTCTAGGGCTTTGGTATAGTCTAGCGAGTCGGCATAAACTATTCCAATATTGTTGAGAGTAGTTGCTTCTTCCGCTTTATCGCCGATTTGTTTATTAATGGTTAAAGCTTGCCGATGAAATTCTAGAGCTTTAGTATAGTCTCGCAATTTTTCGTAAACGTTCCCAATATTGTTGAGAGTAATTTCTTCTTCCCGTTGTTGGCCAATTTGTTTGCGAATAGCTAAAGCTTGCTGATAAAATTCTAGGGCTTTGGTATAGTCTCGCAAGGTGTTGTAAACATCCCCAATATTGTTGAGAGTAATTCCTTCCCCTGCTTTGTCATCGATTTGTTTTTCAACAGCTAAAGCTTGTTGCAAGAACTCCAAAGCTTTTGTATGGTCTCCCAATTTTGCATAAACTTCCCCAATATTGTGGAGAATAGCACCTTCTCTTGCTTGATTGCCGATTTGTTTTTGAATGGCTAAAGCTTGTTGAAAGAACTGTAGGGCTTTACTATACTGTCCTAGACTTTGGTAAGCTGCCCCAATATTGTTGAGAGTGTTTCCTTCCCCTGCTTTATTGCCAGTTTGTTTGCGAATGGCTAAAGCTTGTTGGAATAACTCTAAAGCTTTGGTATATTCTTGCAAGCTGTTGTAAACATTTCCAATGTTATTTAGAGCTTGCCCTTCACCCGCTTTGTCACCAATTTGTTTACGAATAGCTAGAGATTGCTGATAAAATTCTAAGGCTTTGGCATAGTCTCGCAAGTCGTTGTAAATATTCCCGATACTGTTGAGAGTAATTCCTTCTCCTGCTTTGTCGTCGATTTGTTTTTGAATGACTAAAGCTTGTTGATAAAACTCTAAGGCTTTGGCATAATCTCTTAAACTATTGTAAACTTCACCAATATTATTGAGGGTATTTCCTTCCTCTGCTTTATCGTCGATTTGTTTTTGAATGACTAAAGCTTGTTGATAAAACTCTAAGGCTTTGGCATAATCTCTTAAATTATTGTAGTAATCTCCAATATTGTTGAGAGTTGCTGCTTCCCTTGCTTTGTTGCCGATTTGTTTGACAATAGCTAGAGCTTGTTGATAAGACTCCAAAGCTTTGCTATACTCTTTCAATCGCTCATATACTATTCCAATATTGTTGAGAGTTGCTTCTTCGGTCGCTTTATCGCCAATTTCTTTAAAAATAACTAAAGCTTGCTGATAGAACTCTAAGGCTTTAGCATACTCTCCCATTTTACGGTAGACTACTCCAATATTATTGAGAGTTCCTCCCTCATATTTGCGATCCCGAATTTCTCTGACGATCGCTAAGACCTGCTGAAGTGTCTCTAACGATTCTCGAAACTGCCCTTTCTGTACTTGTTGTTTACTTAGTTGTAATAGCCGTTCTGCTTCAGCTTTGCGTTGTTGTATCGTTTGCGCCTGTGCAGTCAGGGTAGTTTGCATATTTCCCATTGTCTGTGATGCCGCAACGCATACAGGGAAGGATACGGAAAGCACTAAAGTAGCAAGAGACAGGGATTTGAGACGGTAATGCACGGTTAGCAGTTCTCCAACAGAAGTGAGAGTATTTACTGGCTGATTATCTATATCTCTCACGCTTGGGGAAGTTATGCAAAAATTTTGTTTCTGGTTGCCAAATTTAACCTACAAAAGTTTCTCACGAACAAGTTTTGTTAGGCTACAGAAATCAGCAAGGAATTCAGCGAGGAGTTCAGCAAGGACAGCGTGTAGTTATAGAAAATTTACTCAAAGCTCGTTTTGGTGAATTAGATGAGCAATTATCTGCAATTATTGAGCCTCTATTGTCATTAACGCCTAAAGATTTAACTTCTTTGCTACTCCAATTATCACAATTATCTCGTGAGGAATTGTTAGCAAGATTTGCTGAACAGCCATCATGAGAAAGTTAAGAGTTGATTTTAAATTTTAAGTAAGTTATGGCGTTAGCCTAACGCACCGTTTTGTATAGCGGTGCGTTAAGCGCTTGACCAAAAATTCTCCTAACCGACTATATACATTAACACCTATACACAAAATATTTGTTCCCAAAAATGTAACCGGAGAACTTAAACCGACCGCCTGGGAGAAAATGTAAATGGAGGTAAATTCACTTCAACACCATCTGTTAAACTTACACTCACCAAAAACTTCTCATCCCAGTTCCCCACCACACGCGTAAATAAATAAGAATCACCCTGTTGTGGATTTATACCCCGTTCTACTAAAACCCCAGTTTGGTCACTCACCCGCAGCTTTAAATGACCCGGTAAAGCTGTGTGAGAAGCTGTTCCAAGAACTAACAATAATGTCCACAAATTTGATTCTGATTCCGCTAACAAATGCCAAGTTACAGCATACAACCGCAGTGGAATTGCTGTTAAGAGAAAATCTTGATACGCACCCCGCGCCACAGCCGGAATTTCTAAACCTCGCTGCTGAAGTTGGTTAATAATGGCTGGAAACTCTTCTGTTGGACTTCGCATCGCCGCCGTCGGTGTCAAACTGGGCAATAATCGCCAAGAAAATTCCTCTGCTAATTCATCTAATTCATCCCACAACCAACGTCCCACATTCAGTGCTGGCTGTGTCAACAATTTAAGTAAATCTTTTAAACTATCACTAATTGAAGACGTGTGTGTTTGCTGTTGCAAATTATCAATCCAATTCAGCAACTCTGGATGAGTCAATACTACCTTTCCCTGTTCCCAAGTCAACACTTGCCATAGTTCTATTCCAGGCGATCGCAATTGGGGTAATAATGCTATTAATTCACTTTGTATTGTCGATAAAATCTGTGTGTTGTCCCTTCTAGATGGTAAAGTAATTGCCTCTGGTTCTAAACAACGCAAGTATAACAATAAGCGGTCTGGATTATTCTCAAACCAACTCACAGGTATTTGATAATTCCAATCTGCTGATGATTGGAAATTAACTGTTGTCTGGTATTCTCTTAACTGCTGATAGGATAAAAATCTCGAAATCATTGCTGCATCTTCTTCTTCTAAAACTTCCACCAACACATAAAAATGAGCAATATATTCTGGTAAATCTACAACTGCTTGCGGCAAATAAATTTGATCGTCAGTCAGACTACCAGTGGTAATTAAACAAACTTTAAATTTACCTATCTGTAAATTTGCCACAGCCCCAATCGCCTTTGCAAGTGCCGGCTGGAAAATTGTACATCTTTCCCGGTTAATTGTCAGAGAATTAGCCCGTTCTGCTAACCATTCTTCAAAAGCGCATAACGCCAAAGCATGAATATAAGTTTGCCACTGCTGAGACGAATTTTTGATTTGACTACTGACTTCTACTGCTTGAGTAATTTGATCGGCAGAGAGAGTAATGGCGGCTGTTGGTAAAGATTCAAAATCTAGCCGCATCTGCGGAGTATTTTGGGATAAATTAGTCATATTTCCTCATTAAGCGAATCGAGATAACGGCAGAGTCTTTCCCGAAACAGACCATTTTCTATTGTGTTGATTTTTGCTGTTTGAGATTGATTTCCTGCTTCTTTTATAACCTGAGTAATTTGTTCGTCAAGAGCAAGTTTAATTTGCTGTTCTAGAGTTATCAGCCTGTCTGGATAAGAGTAGTTTTTTGCCAAATCTAAAACGCGATCGCATAACAATAATAAAAGCTGTTGTCTGACATCAGCACGAAATTCTTTTAGTTTTAGCAAACGAGTTACTGCATCTTGGGCGCGTAATCCCATACTCTCAGCAATTTCGGTCATGCGTAAATTTTGACAGTGAAATAACTTGAGTGCTTGCAAAAACTTTTTAGCTTTTTCACCCTTTTTCCGTTGTAATCTATTTACCCGTGATTGAGTTACTACAGCCAATGCTTGTTCTAAACAAGCCAGAAATTGGGGGCGATATAATTGCAAAAACTCTGTTTGTTCATCTTCATTATCTAACGCTTTAGTAGTGTCAGTATACTCATCAACAGTAATAGCATCTAGAGATTTTGTCGGTAAAGACCCACCCCGCACATGAATCCGGTATTCTCTTAGTTGAGTGGCGAGTTTTTGCAGTTGTGTCATCACAGTCTCACTCTTGAGAGTTTGACTAGTTTGACTTTGGAGGAGAGTGGCGATTTCTTGTAGTTGTTGTGTTGTTGGTGTAGTACATTTTCCCCCGATGGAGAGCGATCGCTGTTGCAGACGCGCTGTCCGATAAATAGCATGATAGCTTTCTAAAAGCTGTTGTGCTTGTTGAATTTCTGGAGGTGTTAAAGCGTAAAATTCTCTGAAAATGCGCTCTAGCTGTTGAGGTCGAGTATCATTCAGAATTGCCCAGTCACTCACCATGTAAACTCCGCACTCCAGCAAAAATTGATTGAGTGCTGCATCGTGTTTGACTCTGGTAGTTGTCCAGGTTGTGAGACTGCTTTGTTGTGGGTCAAAACTCTGCAAAATCTTTTGAGAAAGAGATTGATAAGTGCCATGCGGTTGTAACCTGCCATCATCATCTAGGACGTAAGGCAGCAAATCAGCACAACCGAAACCGTGAACACTCCCAAAGTTGGCTGCCAATTGTAAGCAAACTTGCTCAATCTGCCAAGATATAAAACACAGTAGACAACGTTGTGCTAACAAGTATCTATCAGTAGGCGCATCCCGCGATAGTTGCAGCAGTTGGAGTTGAATTTCTGCATCTGGGACATGACGATCTGTATTATCTGCGATGGCATTTTGCCCACCGTAGGCGATCGCTGGGAACACGTCTACAAAAAACGCCTTAGCTGGACTAATTTCCTGAACCTGTCGCCGTCCCGCCCCATCAATTTTCACTAGTTGCCAATATCGTGATGCCACACCCATAAGTATTTGAACTAAACCATCAACAGCAGTATCGCCTGACATTCAGTCTTAACTCTAGACTCACTGATTTTATGCAGTTTCAGCTTGTATGGCAAAAACTCATTGAGGACAAAAACTTAGGATCTTAAAACTGTAAGGTAACTTTGCGTGCCTTGGTAGATGAGACGAGATTGAGCAAACCAGAATTTTTGCATACCCTCCCGAGTACCTGGAGATACATAAAAACAGAGGCAGTAAAAATTTCCCTATCAATACTGATTCATCGCTATTAAGTAAGTCGGTGGGAAAAAACATAACTATGTGTTTTGAAAGATAAACGAGGCTAAAACCTCCTTCCCTCCTGACTTCTGCCTTATCCCAACTACAAATATTTACGCCGTTCTACTTACTTAGAAGCAATTAATGCAACTATGCCGCAAGCAAACAATCTATTTGTTTCTCTCAATTGCACGTCAGTTAAACAGGAAATGATATTAACACCTTTTCAGCGCCAATTTTTACTCAGATGTCTCACACCGGATTTACGTCCAGAGTACCGTTGTCGGATTGAAATTATGCTCATGGTAGATGCAGGACAATCTCAAGCACAAATTTGCCAAACACTGGAATGTTCTCAAGACACAGCACGTTATTGGATAGCTATGGCACGTGCTGGTAAAGCACATCTCTGGAATGAACCTCCTATCGGTAGACCCAAAACAATAAATGAGCAATATCTCGATAGGCTACAAGAATTGATGAATCACACTCCCCGTGACTACGGCTATGCCTTTAAACGTTGGACAGGAAAATGGTTAAGTAAGCATTTAGCAAAAGAATTGGGTATTGAGGTGAGCGATCGCTATGTCAACCAGTTACTGAAACGAATGGGACTTTCTACTTGTCCAAAACCTAATACTATAGAAAGTTCTGCTAACAGCATAAACAATAAATGAGAAATAAATTTAGTACTTATTTCTAAAATAATAATTCAAAATAGCTAAATATAGCCTTCTCTCAGAGTATGTGTTGAAACTCTTAGAATGTATAGTTCTGCCATCTTGACTGGATAAACTCCAACAAAAAAGAAGGTTTTAGCTATATCTATATATAGTGAGAGGTTGTTTTAAAAGTCTAATTTATTACACACTGGGCGACTTAAAGTCGCAGCTACACGAGACTTTACCCACCTGCGTGGGTTTAAAACCCTTAATTTTGTGTTAGTGTTAGTCCGCGGAGGCAGACTTTGCCTGTGTAGTAGCGAATTATATTCGCCCAAAACTTTTCAAACTATATATGAGAGCGAAAGGGACTTTCAAAGCATCATCTAATTAAAATCTTGTAAATTTCTAGAATTTTCGATTTAATAAAATAGGAAACAAGTCTCCATTTAAATTCTCAAATAATTAATAAAAGTATTGCTTATTCATAAAAAAGCATTTAAATTAAAAATATAGTCTACCTGTTCAGTTGGATATCAAGTTAATAGAGATAAAGCCATTATCAATACCTTTATATTTATGGAGGTAAATAGGCTAAATTATCAGACTAACTTGCCTGCAAACTTATTCTCTTGTTACCTCTGCCACTGCTTACATAGAACCCGTTTGACAGCTTATGAGGTTTTGAATTAAGTTACTCCTCAGCATCTACAATCCTATGCTAATGGCGTATTCCAGCAACCTCACTTATGCAGAATGGGAAATTTTTGAACCCTTATTGCAAATAGGCAAGAGGATATTCGCTAATTATGCACTTTTCTGCAATGAGGCGATCGCATTCTTGCATTCTCCAGGTGTGAAAACTGCACATAAACAAGCAGAAAAAGTCGATGTGTGGCGTGAATATGTCAGATATTGTGTAACTCATCGGCAACAGTAAAACTACTTACCGCTAATTAGTTCCTTGCTTTTTACGTCAAAATCCATATTAACGGGTGGCAAAAGCTAGGAAGAAAGAGAATTATTGAACAATAATTGTTCACTCCCCAACTTCTGCTGTACCTACAGATTCTCCAACTTGCTTTTCCCAGCAAATTTTGGTTGGCTGAGTACTACCCAATGCCGATCAAAAAATAACTTCCATTTATCTAAACAACATTCATCAAACGCAAGAGGAAAAATATGGCAAAGGTAAAATCTCAATTAGAAACTGCTCTGCAATTAGAGCAAGAAGCACTTCTTGCATCAAAATCTAGTTCGATAACAAGCCAAGTAAAGACTCTCACAGAAATTACCAGTTCAACAAACACCGTAGTTGGCACATCCGACAATGATTCCCTTCTAGGAACTAATAATCCAGACCAAATTTCTGGATTAGGTGGCAATGACACCATCGTGCTTATCGGTGGCAATGATACAGCCAATGGAGGTAATGGTGATGACCTAGTTGTTGCAGGAACTGGTGACGATTTAGTTAATGGAGATGCAGGAAATGACCTTCTAATAGGTGGTGCAGGAAATGACACGATTGCTGGTGGTGCAGATAGCGACATTATCATCGGTGAAGAGGGTGATGATAGCCTCTTAGGTGATGATGGAAATGATACTATTATTGGCGACTTCACTACTGATGAAGGTTCGGGAAACGACACTCTTAGAGGAGGTCTAGGAGATGATAAATTGTTTGGCGGTAATGGTAACGACCAACTGTTTGGTGAGAACGGCAATGACCAACTAAACGGAGATATCGGGAATGATATTCTCGATGGTGGAAGTGGTAACGATATTGTTTTTGGTGGGACTGGTAATGACGTTGTTAGAGGTAATGTTGGTAATGATGTTGTGATTGGTGGTGGTAACAATGACTCTTTGTCTGGTGGCTCAGGTAATGACCTTTTGATTGGTGTCGATCCTTTTTTGCCAAATTTAAATTTTGGTAGAGGTGAGATTGATACCCTTACTGGGAATCAAAATGACGACATATTTGTCCTGGGGCAGGTATTAAATAACAAAAATATTGTTTTTTACGATAACGGTAATACTAAATCTTTGGGAAGCGAAGACTACGCACTGATTACGGACTTTGGATTAGTTAACAACAATCTCAATCGTGGGGTAGACAAAATCCAATTGTCAGGTTCATCTAGAAATTATTCTTTAGGTTCATCTCCCACTGGACTACCATCTGGTACGGCGATATTTTTTAACGATTCTTCCACGCAAGAACTGATTGCTATTTTACAGGGTATATCATCTTCTGATGTTAGCTTGACTAATCCAGACCAATTCACTTTCGTCAAAGCTCCCATTGCTCTAAGTAATTTGGGTAGTACCCCTATTGTCCGCAATGCGACTCTCACCGGAACAGACTCTAGTGACGTTCTTGTGTTCAATACCACAAGTCTTGGTAATATCAACCTAGCTTTGACCAACATCAGCGCTAGTGATGATATCGATATTCAGCTGTTTCGAGACGATGGTGACGGTATTTTTGAACCAACATCAGGTGATACATACATTTCAGCAGGTCCTCGTCCAGGTAATCAGGATGACTCAATTACTGTAGCCAATCAGGCAGCAGGCACTTATTTTGTAGAAGTCAGTCGTTTCGATCTAGGCAGTTTCGGTGATGCCTCTTACCGTTTATCCTTGTCTAATACCAGTGTTAGCAACCTTCTACCCATTGAATTCCGCGTCGGAAACTTATCAGCTAGTCAAACTTTCATTGGCAATGTAGGCAATAGTGACACTGCTGATGTTTATGCATTCTCTCTGGACAAGTTTGAAGGAACCAACATCAATTTGACTCCAGAAGGTGGTAATGCTGATATCCGACTGATTCAAGATGTGAATGGAAATGGCGTTGTTGACCCAGGGGATGTACTCCGAAGTTCTACGAATCCTAGTACTCAGACTGATAGTATTCGAGTAGACGCTGCTGGTAACTACTTACTGCAAGTTTATCAAGGTGGTGCTGACTCGACCAAATATAATCTTGCTTTCGACTACTTCACCACACCTGGCGCTGTACCGACTAAGGGAGAAAAAAAGGATCTCATAAGTCTTGGTAACTTGGGAAAAAACCCTGTTGTCCGCGATGGTAATTTGACTTCAACAGATCCTCAAGACATCTTTGTGTTCGATACTAAAAGTCTTGGTAATATCAACCTCGCTTTGACTAATATCAGTGCAGGAGATAATGCTAATCTCCGACTTTTTCGAGACGATGGTGACAAGACATTTGAACCAGACACGGATGATGTATTCGTTTCAACTGCTGCTCGCAGAACCAATGTAGATGATTCAATCAATGTTGGTGATTTAGTTACAGGCACATATTTTGCGGAAGTTAGCCGTTCTGCTCAAGATAGTTTAGGTGATGTTTCTTACCGTTTATCCTTGTCTACTGCTAATCCCAGTAATCTGCTGTTGAATGAAATTCCTCTGGGAAACCTGTCAAGCAGTCTAACCGTCAACGCTAACATCAGCAACAATGACACTTCTGATATCTTTGCTTTCTCTCTTGACAGTTTTGAAGCTACCAATATTGTCCTGAATCCGGTAGACGGTAATGTTGATATCCGATTGATTGCAGACCATAACGGAAATCACATCGTAGATAAAAACGATGTAATTTTAGGGTCTAAAAATCCCGATACTCAGACTGATAGTATTCGAGTGAATACTCCTGGTAACTACTTTTTGCAAGCTTATCAGGTTAATGGCGACCCCGCCAACTATACCCTTTCCTTCGACTACTCCACCACTCAAGTGCTGTAGTAGTAAAGGCTGACGACTGAGTGTAGATAGCTTTGAAGAATTTTCGGAAATTAACCTGACTGGGTATCACACATATTCACGCACCATCTCTGCCAAATCTAGGCAGTTCAGGGAGTAATAGCAATACTACTAGATACTTGCGATCGCATCGGACAAAAAGCGATCTGCTATTTGTAGCTTGCTTCTTAAAGGTATAAGTCCTTGAGATTTGTCAAGAGCGCTTGAAGAAGAATACAGAATCCAGACGCTCGCGAACTTGCTCTAAGCGAAGCTATGCCGTTGGCACAGCCTCTCTCTCGTAGAGAAGTCTTTACACAGTGCTATCCGCGAGTCACACAGAATACAAGCAAGAGGATTCTGGCTCTTGATTCCTGAATTCTGTTTTGTTAAATCACATTGCCTATAACAACTTTAATTAGAAGGTCAAACGATATGACTTTATCTGTTGTCAAAAAACACCAAAAACTCGATTTAGAAATAGAAACATTTGACACGTTACAGTTACAACAACAGAGCCTGATACCTCTTGCCCTCTTACAGCAAATGTCGGAGGATATGGAAAAGATTCTTGTCTTTGATAAATCGAAGATTAATCTTGGGTTCAATCAGGTTTATCGAAAGCTGATTCCACGGTGGCACTTTGCTATGCTCAATGATGTGGAACGAAACAAAGCATTTGAAATTGCCATCAAACACGTCGTGCGTCCAAATTGCACAGTGCTAGACATAGGAGCAGGTTCGGGATTACTGGCGATGATGGCTGCTCGTCATGGAGCTAGTTGTGTGACATCCTGTGAAATGATGCAACCAATCGCACATATAGCTAATAAAATTATTGCTATCAATGGATTTGAAGACCGGATTAAAATTGTCCCGAAAAAGTCAGATAATCTTGTCGTTGGTCTAGATTTAGCTAAACGAGCCGATGTTTTAATCACTGAAACGGTTGATTGTGGGCTTGTCGGCGAAGGTATATTGCCAACCATTCGCCACGCTCGGCAAGCATTGTTGACTCCAGATGCGACGATTATTCCAGCTAAAGCAGTGGTTAAGTTTAGCTTGTTAGAGAGCAGTGTAGTACATAATCTGAATTCTGCATCCGAGGCAGCTAACTTTGATGTTTCGCCATTCAATATCTTCTCTACAGCCGGGTATTTTCCAGTTCGGCTGTGGATTTGGCCACATCGCTTGTTAAGTAAACCCACCACAGCATTTGAATTCGATTTCCGAGTCGATTCGCTGGAATCGCGTCAGAAAGAAATATCTGTGGAAGTTGAACACAAGGGGACTGTTCATGGTGTTGTTTTTTGGTTTGAGTTGGATTTAGGTAACGGAGTTATTTTAAGCAATGCAGTAGATAACGAAAAATCACACTGGATGCAAGCAGTGCAATGTTTTGAAAAACCGATGATTGTTGAACAAGGCGAACTGTTGAAATTAACGGTTATACAAAGTGATACCAGTATCGATTTTCAGATTACCAAAGCACTGAAAAATAAGAGGAAGTTTT
Organism: Nostoc sp. 'Peltigera membranacea cyanobiont' 213; assembly: GCF_002245975.1. Lineage (NCBI taxonomy): Bacteria > Bacillati > Cyanobacteriota > Cyanophyceae > Nostocales > Nostocaceae > Nostoc > Nostoc sp. 'Peltigera membranacea cyanobiont' 213. The sequence goes on from NZ_NOLI01000031.1 coordinate 54,788, forward strand.
AAAAGAGAAATACTGTTGCAAAGCCAAGAGACTGTTATCTATATAGCGATGATTCGGATCGTCTTTTGAGTTATTTCAACTTTTAAAATATCCTCTAATTCGCTTGTTTGTTAAGCCAACGAAAGTGTTAGTGATTTCTATTTAGGTTAAGTAGGTTAGATACATCATGCAAGCAAAAACTAGATTCTCACAAGAAACCTCTGCTGCTCTGAACATTATTGACTATGATTTTTTCAAGTCATGTTTAGTTGAATATGGCAAATGCAATCTCTTTAAGGATACAGAAGAATGGTTGTTGCAAGACAATCCTTATCGTCGAACCTTGCGACCGCATATTTTCCATCATTTGGACTTTTCAAAACCTCTAAACCGAAATAATTTGCTGACTTACAATAGTTTGACTGCTAATCGAACATTGCTGACTGTGTATGAAAGCAACTTTGTATTTCTGCCAAAACATGATTTTGCTCATAAACGCCAAGATTTTGAAAATTTTTATGACACCCAAATTCTAACTCTGGGCAATATTATCCGACCTTGGTTGGAACGCTACATTTTCTCATTCCTTGATAGTGAAATATCTGTGACTGGTAATTGGAGTGCTGCTGCTGTTGAGGAGTATTTCCAAGAATATATTGAAACTGTCAAGAAAACACAAACTAATCAGGTAATGGAAACCATCGAAGGTTCTACAGATCCAGTCCACGCTGCCAAAACATTTTTGATCCAACTAGCTGGCGACTTCCTAGTAGAATCTTCAGCAATGTCTAGGAATATTTTGGGTTACTATGGCTCTCTGCAATCAGAGCTATTTAAGGTTGTGATTGACGAATACGGCTATGGTGTTCATCAGACAAAGCATAGCAAGTTATTTGAAGAAACACTTCTTAGCATTGGCTTAGAATCGACACCACATAGTTATTGGCAGTTCTATTTAACATCTTCCCTGATGTTAAATAATTACTTCAATTACATTTGCACTGACCACTCGAAGTTCTTCCGCTATTTAGGAGCTATTTTTTACGCAGAAACTACTTTCATCAAATTCTGCGAACTTACTGCTAAAACAATGAAGAAAATCTTTGGTTCAACGATTAACAACCGCTATTTTCTGGAACATGTCCATATCGATCGTCATCACAGTCGAATGGTGTTGGAAAAACTGATTAAACCAGCGATAACTACTTATGGTGAAGGAATAATTCCTGAGATTGTGCGGGGTTTTGAAGAAGCCAAGCTGATATCCGAAATTGCCGATCGAGATTTTATCGACCAGGTGCATTGGGCTGACGACGGACTTAAGTACAAAGCCTTAGCATTACCGATTTATGGGAAAATTCAAGATGGCAGCATTAATCCGAAGATGCAGCAGTTTATTGAGCCTCATGGTGAATTGTCGGTTACTCACGTTCATGATGGTGATGAGCTTTGTTACATTCAGTCTGGGGTAATGAAATTCGTTACTGGTAACGATCGCTATACAATACTTAATGCTGGCGAAGGCACGGTTATTCAGCACAATCGACTCCACGGAGCCATCATTGAATCCGAAGAATGCGTGTACAACATCTATTCAATCGGAGACTATCAAAAATGCCTGTCATAAAATTTGATCCGCATCAATCAAATTTTATGATTCATGGCGATCGGCGTTTCTTCCTCATATCTTTGTATAACAGCACATTCTTAGTGAGAGATAATTGTCCTCATCGTGGTGGCCCACTTCATCTAGGGTACTTTAATTGTCAAAACAATGCGATCGTTTGCCCCTGGCATAACTCAGCTGTTTCTGTTCACCGCTTACAGCAACTTGCTATGCCCTTAGTCTGGCGTAACGATGTTGCAATCGCTGTTATACCTGGAGCAGAGTCAACGCCGATTGCATTCAAACACCGTTACATCATGGTTGATCCAGAGATTGGTTGCAATGGAGGATAAGCTGAAAGTTATCTAATTTGCATACCGTAACTAACTGAAGTCTTGCGAGGGTGGGCCGAAAAGCCCGCCCAATTCAAGCAAATAAAATGCGCGATATTACGATTTACATCAGCAAAAAAATCAATCTCATGCCAACATTTTGCAGGAGTATTATGCGTATCTTTAATTTGCGAAAATCTTTCTTAGTTTTTTCTTTAGTGGGACTTTTGGGAAATTTTCTGATTGTCAATGCTCCCAATAATCATATATATGCAACAGATATCCCCATACCTCATGTGAAAAATACCGCTAAAAGTCAATTATCTGCGACAAATATTCCTACACGTTATGTAGAGAGCGATGGACATAATTTTGCGTATCGAATACTCGGAAGCGGTCGTCCACTACTGCTCATTCAAAGACTGAGAGGTACGATGGATGACTGGGACCCTTTATTTTTGGAACGTTTAGCACAAAAGCACCAAGTGATTGTCTTCAACAATACAGGTATTAGTTCCTCTAATGGAAAGGTTCCTTCCACAATCACAGACATGGCGGTTGATGCAGAGCATTTCGTGAAAGCGCTGGGATATGAACAAGTAGATATTCTTGGTTGGTCGCTTGGTGGAATGGTGGCTCAAACGATGGCTATTAAATATCCGAAACTCATCCGTCGTGCGATCTTAGTAGCATCTACACCACCAGGAAATCCTGAATTTGTACCTGTCTCTCAAGGATTTAAAGATGTTGCTGTGAAAGAAAATTATACGGATGAGGATCATTTAAAGATGTTCTTTGCTGATTCTAGCAGCAGTAGGAAACTGGGTTTGGAATCTTTGCAAAGAATCAAAAAGAGAACAACAGATATCGACCCACCTGTAAGTACAGATAGTTGGAAAACCCAGTTTTCGGCTGCCATTGGCTGGTTTGAGAACAAAGAAAACTATTTCGAGAAACTAAAACTAGTACAGCAGCCTGTTCTGATTGCTACAGGAAAGTATGATATCGCACTGCCAATACAAAATTCTTATGTATTGGAACGTGAAACTTCTAATGCGCAACTGATGATTTATCCAGACTCCGCTCATGGTTTTCATCATCAGTTCCCTATACAGTTTGGAGATGCTGTAAATAATTTTCTGGCACAAGAATAAAGACACAAACAAAATAGACAAAAAGTTTCACAGATCGTTCAAAACTGCTATGGCAACTTGGGTATGTACGAGCGCAGAAATTGGTGACTACCCTAGTCCTGTTTCTAAATTCTCCAAATTTGAGCGAGCGGTAAGTGTAATCGCTAGGGCTTGTGCTACAAGTTGGGTGATTTTGGCGATTCTTTGCCATCGGATGATTCGTAGTGACGGGAATCTAGGTGGTTATCGTTGGGCTTGGAGCATAAGCAAACCTTACTCAAGCACGAACAAGAGCAGGTTGCTCAATCTCCAGTCGGATACGAACATAATAAGATCGAAAAGGAGGAGAACTAAATGGCTGGGCTTGCAAAAACATTGACAGTTGGTCAGGCTATAGGTTTAGCTATTACTACTGTCGTCGGTAGTGGTCTGCTTGTTCTGCCTGGTATTGCTTATCAACAAGTGGGTGGCGCTGCTGTCTACGCTTGGCTCTTGAACGCTTTGTTAGTTGTGCCGTTACTTGTAATCTTTGCATACTTAGGTGCAAATTTCCCTAGTGCTGGGGGTGTTGCTGGATTTGTACAAGCAGCATTCTCGCGGCCGATCGCCGCAGCTACCGAAGCCCTACTGTTGGGCACATTCTTGATGGGTGGCCCGGCGATCGCAGTTACGGGTGGAAACTACTTTGCAGCAGCAGTAGGGGGAGGACGATTGAGTATGCTGTTTGCGTCCCTGGCAATCATTAGTTTCGCAGGTTATGTGAATTACCAGGGCGTTAAGATATCGGGTCGCGTTCAGCAGTTTTTAGCTTTCTCCCTCGTCGGACTGCTAGCCACTGCGGCTATTGCCACGCTAGTATTTGGGAATAGAAATGTGGGGACAGGTATAGTTCCTCTATCACAGTTGAGTGCCACATTTCCTGTTTTAGCAACTCTTTTCTTTGCTTTCACTGGCTTTGAGATGCTGTCATTCACATCTGAAGAATACCGCAATCCCAAACGGGACTTCCCTGTTGCTGTTGGTGTGAGCTTTATTATTGTCGTGGTACTTTACATCGCAATTGCTCTAGCTGTCCAGTTAACTCTGTCACCTAACGACACGAGCTTGACAACTGCACCAATCGTAGCAATGCTCACCTCCATATTTGGAAAGACAAGCGGTCAGGTAGTCGGACTGATTGGAGTGGCAATGATCGCCACAAATCTGATTGGGGGAAGTTGGGCATCGTCTCGTCTCGTGTTTGCCTCTGCGCGTGAAGGACTACTACCGCAGTGGCTTAGTCAAATTGAACCGCGTTCTCAAATACCCCGCGTAGCAGTTGCTTGGACAATGTTCGCTTTTGCGATCGCTACTATACTAAACTTCCTAGGTATACTGCCCTTGAGCCTTCTGTTTGGGTTAGCAGGACAAGGCTTTTTCGCGGTGAATGCCCTAAGTGTCATTGCCTACCTCAAGCTCACTCGAAAGTGGTGGCAGAGGCTAGTTGGTGGCTTTACCTTGATTCTCGTCATTGCAATTATGGGTACATTTAACTGGGGTTTGGTGTTTGTACTCGGTCTGATGCTCTTGGGCTTCATGGGCAATAAGGTACGCCAGAACTCAGTAGTAAGTAGTCGGGCAAAATAAATTACCGCTTGAGAGAGGGATATTACTTTTACTCAGGGCGTTGCCGATCGAGGTATGAAAGTCAAAAATTCCATCTCTCAAACTGTTATTCTTTGGATCTTTGCATCTCTGCATGAGATAAATTCATCCTTTCACTCAAATTGCTGTAATTTTCTGCGGAGTATTTTCAAGCTAGGTCTGAAAAGCTTAATGAGGTATCATTAGTGATTGACCAAAATAATTCTTTATATGCTGATTCCATCTTGGAAGAGCAGCTAATTTGCGCTAGGAATCGCGGTCTCGTGCTTATTGAGCAGATTATGCAATATGAACTAGTAGAAGCTGGATCTCAAACTAGAACAATTCAAAAGGCGATTCACGAGTTGATTGCAGAAGTGCTTTGCCCACCAGGCAAGAAACCGCGATTCTGGCATAAACAGATATTTCGTGTAGGTGAAGATACCATTAATCCCTATAGTGTCAAGGTTACAAATAATGTAATTAAGCCAGGGGATATAGCTTTTTTTGACCTGGGTATCGCTCTTTACATGGAGATGGATTCTTCTATTCATGTAGAGGTGGATCTTGGACGTACCATGATTGTACCAGGAACAAATATTGACCCTGATAAATTTAGGATATGCAATGATTGTGAGCGTCTGTTTCTCGAAGGCAAAGCTTATTATTTACAAAATCAGGATATGACTGGCAAGGAACTGTACGAATATATGCAATATAAGGCTGAGGAAAATGGTTGGAAGTTGAGTTCACAACTACATTCAGGTCATTTAATTGGGCTTTTTCCCCATGAAAAAACACTTGGAGATACTAAATTTGACTATATCTGTCCAGAAAATACTAGACCGATGAGCGCTCCTGATAATTTTGGCAATAAGCGGCATTGGATACTCGAAACACATTTAGTTCATCCTAAAAATGTATTTGGAGCTTTCTACGAAGATTTACTGAGCCTATAAAACTAATTTGGTATTTTTTGCAATGTAGAGAAATAAAACTAAGAGATGAGGTAAATGTACTCAAGGGGAGCAATACGATTTTGTGGGATGATTCCAAATTGAGTGCGATGCCTGCGGTGGGCTACGTCTACCCTAATCCCGGACTTCTCACAAAGCCTGAAGAAATAGGGGTCAAAAACTGCCAAAGGCTTTTACTTTAAAATACTCAGGCTCTGAAGGTATTTTGATATGTATTAATTAAACCATCTTAAATTTGGCTAACCTAAGCGTTTTTTCTCACTTGTGAGAAATCCGGGTTAGGGACTTCCAGAAAATAAACTATGCAATTTATTCAGATTATATTTTTCTGGCGTTGCTGAATCGAGGGATGATTTAGCAAGTTATAAAATTTCTCCCCCTGCCTGCCTAAATTCTATCCCCCTGTTCTGCAACGCCATTTTTCTTGCTTCTCCTGCTTATGGAGCGATTGGTTATTTTTTTTTGGAAATCCCTTAGCTATTCCCTACTCCCACAATGCAGCCACTGCGTGCGGGAAGAGTTAATGACAAATGGTGAGTTTCTCCTTCACTATTCCACTCAACTTCAGCACTACCATATAACACCTTGTTGGGTTGAGTATGCAAACTAACCACATCTGCATTTGCTGTTGCCGAACTTGTGCCAGCGTTGATGGCAACGATCAATTCTTCTGTTCCCAATGTTCGCGCAAATATATAAACTTGTCCTTGAGCATGGAGAACTTGATAATCACCTGTACGCAAGGCTGGGTAAGTTTGGCGAAGGGTAATTAATTGACGATGAGTATTGAAAATTTCTCGCTCCCACTTGGCCTTTAAAGGAAAGCCACGTCGTGAGTCGGGATCTATACCACCAGGTAAACCAACTTCATCACCATAGTAGATACTGGGCGCACCGGGAAAGGTGAGTAGCAGTAGAGTGGACAACTCTACACTAGCTACATCGCCGCCTGCAATGGTCATCAATCGGGCTGTATCGTGACTTGCTAACAAATTGAGTTGAGTTAGCTGAATTTCCCAAGGGTAAAGTTGCAATACTTCTTGAATTTTGGTGGCGTATTCGGCAGCAAATAAGGGTGGATAGGGTTGATAGTCGCGGCCTTGGACTTGTTCTAAGACTACGCGATCGCCGGCTGCAAAGGCAATTGTCGGCCCAGCAAATAGATAATTCATCACGCCGTCAAATTGCGTTCCATCCAACCACTGGCGGGAATCTCCCCATACTTCGCCCACAATGTAAGCTTCAGGATTGACTGCCTTAACGCGATCGCGGAATTCCTGCCAAAAACCAGGAGTTTTTATTTCAAATGGTACATCCAATCGCCAACCGTCGATGCCGAATTTAATCCAATATTCGGCAATTTCCATAATGTATTCCCGCACTTCTGGATTGTCGTGGTTAAATTCTGGTAAAGCGCGATTTCCCACCCAACCCACGTAGTTTGCAGGAAATTCACCATTATATGGTGCTAGAGGCCAGCCTTCTATTTTGAACCAATTTACCCAAGGCGAATGGGGACCATTTTCTAAAACGTCGTGGAAGAAGAAAAAGCCACGACTGGAATGGTTAAACACGCCATCTAGAACGACTTTGATATTCCGTTTATGAGCCGCATCTAGCAATTCCTTAAAAGCCTCATTGCCCCCCAGCATCGGGTCAACTTGGTAATAATCGTGGGTATGATAGCGGTGATTACTGGCGGATTGAAAGATCGGTGTGAAATAAATCGCGTTAATCCCCAAATCTTGGATGTAGTCTAAATCCTCCATAATGCCCCATAAATCCCCGCCTTTATAACCTTGGAGTGTAGGTATAGCGTCCCAATCTTCCCAACGGGCTTCGCGCAACAGCCGTTTGCGCGGTTGTTTGCTTCTGGCAAAGCGATCTGGGAAGATTTGGTAAAAAATAGCGTGCTTTACCCAGTCTGGTGTTTGAATTTGCATGAATAACTTTTTGTACGTTCAGAAGCGATCGTTGCAAATATTAGCTTCTTTATGGCTCCTACTTATGATAGAGAATTTATTATTTGTCAGTGTTCGTTAGCAAAATCAATTTTTTTAACAAACAACAAAGGCGCAGAGAATCCTGGTGTTGGTGGCGTTCCTCCGTTGTCGCAACTTGCGCGACACTCAGAGAATAAAGAAATATTTAACCAAACTCTCTTTTTTTATACACGGTTTGTATTTAGTTGGTTAATTACTCTTATTTATTCTTAATTTTCTTTTCTTCACTTTGTCCGTAATGATTTAGGTAGACACTGGATTAGTATAAATCAAATATTAGTCCTATAGAAAGTTTTGATACCTACAATAAGACTTTTAAAACATCCTCTAAGTAATATAGGACTCCGGTTTTATTTTTGACACATAGATAAAAGCAGGCATTCCCAAACTAGCTTGGGTTGAGCGTAACTAAGCAAGTATTTGCGAGATTGTTCTAGCTGGTTAATAATACTGGGTTGATGCCAGCGCTGCCAGTAGAATTGCTGAAGATAATCAACTAACCACAGTTGGGCTTCTATATCTAAATCTTTATCAATTTTTTTAGCTAACTCCAAGGCTTTGCGGTATGAAGCAGGGGCTTTTTTCAAGTCTTCGAGTAACTCAGGGGGAATAGCTTGTAATTGCTCGTAAGATGCGATCGCACTTCCCGCACTACCAGCTGCTATACTCAGTACTGCCTGATTTTGCAAAATTCCTTCATGACCTGTTTGTGTAAGTACAACAGCCAAAGACTGGGCATCTAAGCGATAAAAAGGAATGCGTTGACAGCGTGACACTAAAGTTGGCAAAACAGACTCAGGTGTAGGTGCAATTAAAATTAACGTCGCCTGTCCCGGTTCTTCTAAGGTTTTAAGTAAAGCATTGGCTGCGGCTTCTGCCATTGTTTGGGCTTCTTCCAACACCACCACATTTCTTGGTGCTTCCAAGGGCGGGCGACTTAGAAACTCAATAATTTGCCGAATTTGCTCTAGCCGAATTACAGGTTTTGCCTTAGCTTTAAGTCCTTTATCAGGTTGCACCCACAACAAAGCTGGATGGTTCCCCTGACGCAAACGGTTTTGTAAAGCCGCAGGGACTCCCATTTCACTAGAAAATAGCAATTCCACAAAGCACTTCGCTGCTAAACTTCTTCCTACACCATCTGGCCCCACAAATAGATACGCCGGAGCAACCCGGTTTTGTCTGACAGCCTGAGTGAGTAATTCTATGGCTTGCTGTTGTCCTACAAGTGGTGCAAATGGGTTAATAATTTAGTACCTTCGTCAAAAAAAGAGGATGAAAACATAGAGATGTGTCGTTTTTCTATGGTTTTTATAACGACACATCAGAAGCTACAAAAAGCTGTTTCTATTAATATATTAGCATTGTTACAATTTTTTCTACCGCCAATAATCGCTCTGACAATATTCTTTTATTATTTGTACTTGTCTATTTCATATACATTTAATTCATTCCAATTTTAATTTAAAAACAAGTCTGGGGAGTGTCAAGTCGCTTCGCTCCATACTCAACTTTAGAAACAACACGACGACTACGACTCCAAGATTCACGAGTTTGGTAGTCTAAACACTTATACCAAATTGAGTTATTAATCAAGTCAGAAGTAAGGGAAGGAAGTTTTTCTTCTGGCTTAAATACGGTTTCTAAAAATGAAACTACTGTTGACAGCTTTTGCTCAAACTCAAGCTTTGCCCTATTCTGAGTTGTGGTAGTCATCTGAATTAAACGACTATTTTGCGCTAATCCAAAAACATAATCTAATCCGGGCTGTGATTCACACCACGTCATGATATCTTCCCTAGAATAGGCACTATCTCCACGTACTAAAATCTCAACATTCTTCCATTGTTGACGTATTTGTTTAATCACTCTCTGTAGTTATGATAATGCCCCAAATGCTGGGTCTACATTTGAAGGACGAATTGGAGTCGAGCTAACGGTTTGCTCGTTGCTCGTCCCTAATCAGATGAGCGATCGCAGTATAAATCCTCCCATACAT
>NZ_NOLI01000310.1:0-2941 GCF_002245975.1 Nostoc sp. 'Peltigera membranacea cyanobiont' 213
CGAAGAACCCCACCCCGCCAAAGCTATGCTTTGTCTCCCCTCCCCGCCTGCGGGGAGGGGTTGGGGGTGGGGTGCAATGACTGTGGGAATCATAACTAATGATTTGCCTTGTATGGGAGAGGTTTTGAGTGGGGTTTTCTAGACACCGTAAAAAGTAAACCATTATGGCAACCTCGAAATAATCGCCTCCCAGGTTTTAGCATTTGTCCAATAAGCACCGTGAGAACGGGGAAATGGTTGTCTGCTATCCACTCGCACATCCTGCACGCGATCGGGGAAAATTTTATTACCCACGTAACTGAGAAAATCCCGTAAATCGTAGATATTCAACCATTCCGGGAAATGTTCTGGCAATAACTGCCCATATTCTAAGCTGTGGAGGGCATTAATCTCATATAAAAATGGTGCTTGGGAACCAACTGTAACCAATAATTCCACCTGAGACAATTGCTGCTGCACTAGCAAATCTACACAAGCGATACCTCCCAAACTATGGGCGATTAAAACTACTGGCGGTTCTGCTTGTTCGATTTGTTGCTTGATAAACTCCCTAATTTTTTCACCCCGCGTCAAATACAACAAAATATCACCAGGCATAGGCGAAATTTTATCAGTCAACTCCAGGCGGTTTCCTCTGATATAATTTGTTCCGCCGCGCTGTGCTAATTCCACAAGTGGCTTTAAGAACCAATCACCCAATCCTAACTCCGCGTCTCCTAAAGCCAGAGTCAGCAATTCCACAACATCGTCGCGCAATTGGGCATCGGTGAGTATGGGGGGAAATTTTTCTTGCTGTTGGCTAATAAACATTGCTTGAGCGACGATCGCTCTAACTATTGGTATATAATATTCACTCAAATCAGATTCGGGAACTGTGAGCAATGCCCGATGATACGGTTCACTGTGGATAGTAGCCTCTCGTGCTTGCTCAAATACCTCGGCAATTCCCGCCTCTTGCAAGTTAGCTTCCAGTTCAGATGTCAGCGTGAAACTGGCTACACGAGATTGTAAAATATCTCCTGGTTGTTCCCCAAAGGGATTTCCTGACTCAATCGGTAGCAAAGAAAACAGTCGCAATTCATACAGAGGATCGCGGTATAATTGCTCCCACAATACAATCTCTGCGTCTTCTTCTCCTGGAGATAAAGCCAGCGTCGCATCTTCCAAGGGTACTGATGCCCGATTTTCATTGAACTTTGCACCTAATGCACCCCAAAGGCAGGGAGCAACTTTGATATCAGGACGTTGGGCGTGAATTTTTTGCTCAATTACCTGAAAGGTTTCGTTGTATTCTCGTTCTCTAATGCCAGTGCCATGTACAAATATTACAGTGGTCATTGTGATAAGGGGGCTAGCGATCGCAATCCTCTGTATTATTCCTCACTAATTTATCTGACACAAGTTGATTCCAATCACTTGGTTTATAAAACTTACGCACAAGAGATCCCCCAACCCCCTTAAAAAGGGGGCTTTTAAGATCCCCCCCTCTTTTTAAGGGTGGTTAGGGGGGATCGAGGTTTCAGGTTTTCAATGCGTAAGTCCTGGTTTATTGAAAACTTCTAAAATCTGTCGGCAAATCTGTTTGAGCTTATCCTGGATTTCCCCAGAAGGCGAAGATGCGCCGACAACACTCCAGTTTTCTACCGTAGAAAGTCGCCAAGCTTCACCGCGATGATCGAATCCAGCTACTTCTACGCCGATCGCACGCCGAGAATTATTGATGGGATCTTGATAAAATCGGATTTGAATTAAAATACTACGACTTCGCCAAGATTTGCTGATACCAGGAAAGTGAAAGCCAATATCTATAGAATCTGGATCGACTAACTCCCTAGTCTCCGGGTCATTTTTCCAGGGTTTTAGATCGGATTTGGCATCAGGAAACTCGAATTTGAACAAATTAACTACCGTGGCAATGTTGCTGGCGAGTTCAAGGTTCGTTGCCTGTTCAGCTGCGTTCACTAAAAAACACTCCTATATTGCGTCGGCATCTTCGGGATGTGAAGACAGAAAAACCGCCAGAAGGCTTATATTATTGGTGTTTCAGCTTATCAAGACCTTTGAGATTTAGCAACTCCAAATCATACTTCCCTAACAATCTTAGTTACTAATAGAAGCCAAAAATCGCTTCTTGTTGGGACTGGCTAACACCTATTAAGTAATTGTACTTAAAAATTACTCAAAAGCAGATGAAACTCTGCCCTTTGGGAAAAATATCAAGATTTTCTGCAAAATCCTTGGCAGACAAGAACGGTAAATTGCGCTAGCGACGATCTAAAATGACACTGTTAATCGGTAAACAAAACGCAATTAAATTCATTGTATGGCGCGTCAACGCTCGATTTTTTCACTTGTTTTAGTATTATTGGCCACATTCCTCATGAGTTGTGGCGGCCCTGGTGTTGCGATCGCACCTCCAACTTACACAGCAGTACAACTCGAAAGAATTCAGGCTTATGTTCCTGAAATTCAGGCTGTGCGCGATCGCTCAGATGAGTTGAAAACCCTGATTAAAGAAGGTGATTGGATCAATGTGCGTAACTTTATACATGGCCCGATAACAGAAGCAAAGCTGAATCTGACTTATGTTACTCCCAACCTTCTACCCAAAGACCAACCCACAGCCCGTCAGGTAACGCGAGATTTTTTTAAAGACCTGGTTAAGCTTGATAAAGCTACTAGTGCTAGCAATCCTCTAGTTGCCTTAAATAACTCCCAAGCTGCTTTCGCAGACCTTGACAAATTTCTCGATCTCCTTCCTAAAAAAGAAGAGGGTTAATAATTAGAGACGCGATGAATCGCGTCTGTACAAGAGTTAGGAGTTAGAGACGCGATGAATCGCGTCTGTGCAGGAGTTAGGAATTGTGAAGTACCCCAACCTGCTTCGCTGAGGTTGGGGCTTCCAACATCATTGAATCAGTGACGGTCTTATTCGTCCTCG
>NZ_NOLI01000311.1:0-2919 GCF_002245975.1 Nostoc sp. 'Peltigera membranacea cyanobiont' 213
TCAAAGTCTTATTTTATCGTACAGAGTAACTAATTTAAGATGATTGCATTTACGGGCTACAGCCTAGCCACACAAAGGCTTTAACTGTTTTCGGAGATGTCTAGAGGATATTGGCAACGTCCAGAGTTAACCGAGGAAAAATTTATCCCCAATTGCTTGCAAAGAAGCAGGGAAGCGAAAGAAAACCAATTCTCAGATTTTGATCGCCTCTACAAAACAGGGGACTTAGCACGATTTCGTGCAGATGGCAACCTAGAATATCTCGGTCGAGCTGACGATCAGGTGAAAATTCGGGGCTTCCGCATTGAGTTGGGAGAAATCGAAACGGTGCTGAGACGACACCCACATGTGTTTCAAGCTGTGGTCGTTGCTCGTGAAGACATTCCCGGACAAAAGCGCCTTGTGGCTTATGTTGTTCCGCACGAAAAGCAACCAAACGCCGATGAATTGCGCCATTTCCTCAAGCAGAAATTGCCGAATTATATGGTGCCCTCGGCTTTTGTGCTGCTGAAAGCCCTACCGATGACTCCGAACCAGAAGGTAGATTACCGCGCTCTCCCAGTCCCCGACTTTTCTCGGAGCGCAGAAGATAGCTTTGTTGCGCCTCAAACGCCTACAGAAGAGAGATTAGCGGCAATTTGGTCAGAAATTTTAAGATTAAAACAAGTCGGCATCCACGATAACTTCTTTGAACTGGGCGGCGACTCTATCCTCAGCATTCAGGTAATTTCAAGAGCCAATCAAGCGGGTATCCAAATTGCCCCCAAACAACTATTTAAATACCAAACCATTGCTGAGTTAGCTGCTGTGGCAGGCATGACTCGCCAAGTTATAGCCGAACAAGGGTTAGTGAATGGTTCTGTGGCACTGACACCTATCCAAAAGTGGTTTTTTGAGCAGAATTTGCCCAAACCTGATTACTTTAACCAGTCAGCCCTGCTAGAAGTGCCGCCAGACTTGCAACCAGAGCTATTGCAGCAAGTTGTGCAACAATTATTAGTGCATCACGATGCTTTGCGATCGCAGTTTGTGCAAGTAGGGGAAAACTGGCAGCAGTTTAACGTCCCTACCCAAGAACCTGTGCCATTTAGTGTTATTAATTTATCGCACCTATCGCCAGAAGAACAACAAACAGCAATGAAAGCGGCGGATGCGGAACTCCAAGCTAGTTTGAATCTATCTATTGGCGCAATCGCACAAGTAACGTTATTTCAATTAGGTAACAATCGACCTGATTGGTTACTATTCATCATCCATCATTTAGCAGTAGATGGAATTTCGTGGCGGATTTTACTAGAAGATTTGGCTACAGCTTACCAACAAATCACCCGTGGTGAAGCGATTAAATTACCAGCAAAGACAACTTCGTTTCAATATTGGAGCGATCGCTTGGTAAAATACGCCCAATCAGATGCGATCGCTGCTGAGTTAGATTACTGGCTAGGTGAGTCTAATCTTGAAATTACTCCACTACCAGAAGACTATCCTGCATCTGACGACAACACAATCGCTTCCGCCGCTTCTGTATCCCTTTCTTTAACTGAAGAACAAACTCGCGCCCTTTTGCAGGATGTCCCCTCTGCCTACAACACTCAAATTAATGATGTGTTGCTGACAGCCTTAGTGCAAAGCTTTGCCCAATGGACGGGAGAAAATTCACTACTGGTTGACTTGGAAGGTCATGGAAGGGAAGATTTATTTGAAGATGTGGATTTATCGCGTACTGTTGGCTGGTTTACCACTTTATTCCCGGTTCGGTTACAGCTAGCAGAAATTGATCATCCCGGAGAGGCTTTAAAGTTAGTCAAAGAACAACTGCGGCGCATCCCCAACCGAGGTATTGGTTATGGCGTGTTGCGTTATTTGCTGCGGGATAATTTGAAATTACAAGCGCTACCTCAAGCACAAGTTAGTTTTAACTACCTTGGGCAATTTGATCGGGTGCTTAAAGCTTCCGAGACGTTAGGTTTAGCTAAAGAAATGAAAGCTCAACAAAGTGCAATTAATAAGCGCAGCCATCTGTTAGGAATAAGCGGATTCATTCGCGCCGGCAAATTGGAGATGACTTGGGCTTATAGCGATCAAATTCATCAACAAGCCACCATTGAACGTTTAGCTTTTGGATTTATTGCAGCATTAAAAACTCTAATTACTCACTGTCAGTCGAAAGAAGCTAAAGGCTATACACCCTCGGACTTTTCGGCTGCTAAACTCAATCAAAAACAGCTTGATAAATTCTTAGCTAAAGTCAATAAGAATAAAACAAAGTAGTCATTTGTCATTCGTCATTTTTCATTGATTATTTCTCCCCATTCCCTATTCCCTATTCCCATGAACAATATCGAAGATATTTACGAACTTTCGCCCATGCAGCAGGGGATGTTGTTTCATACCCTTTATGCGCCAGAATCAGAAGTTTATTTTGAGCAGTTGCTTTGCATCCTCTCTGGGGAATTGAATTTTACTGCTTTCCAGCAAGCTTGGGAACAGGTTGTGGCGCGACATCCAGTTTTACGCAGTTCCTTTTATTGGGAGGAGATAGAAAAGCCCTTGCAAATGGTGAGTAAGCAAGTGGATCTCCCTTGGGAGAAATTGGACTGGCGGAATTTCACGCCGGATGAACAACAACAGCAACTAGAAGATTTTTTGTCAAGCGATCGCCAAAAAGGATTTGAACTAGATGTTGCTCCCCTGATGCGCTTCACTGTCATCTGGCTAGGGGACTATACTTACCAATTTATTTGGAGCCATCATCATATCCTCTTTGATGGCTGGTCGATGCAGATTATCCTCAAGGAAGTTTTAGCTTTTTATGAAGCACATCAGCGAGGCGAACATTTACCCCGGATTTCTCACAAAGCTTGAAGAAATAGGGGTCAAAAACTGCCAAAATGTATATTGCAAAAGAATTCCAGCAGC
>NZ_NOLI01000312.1:0-2865 GCF_002245975.1 Nostoc sp. 'Peltigera membranacea cyanobiont' 213
CCAGAAAAATTGTCACTTTTATCTAATTCATAGTCTAGTTAATTTGTCAATATTTTCTACTGGACTGGCACTCTAGCAAACCTTACTCAAGTCAAATTTGTACTGGCAGGTACTTATGACTTGTTGATACTTCGTAACTTGAGTGCCCAGTTGTGCAGGCGCAGCCTGGATATTCATTTTGAGCGATACAAAGTCGAGAATGAAGAAGATTTAAAAGCTTTCAGAGGTGTTGTTCAAACTTTTCAACGTCATTTACCTTTTGAAGAAGAGCCTGATTTACTTAAATACTGGGATTTTTGCTACGAACGCAGTTTCGGTTGTGTTGGTATTCTCAAAGATTGGTTATCTCAAGCATTGGCAACAGCGTTACTGGATGGAGCTAAAACTCTCACTCTGTCGCATTTAAAATCTTCTGCTTACTCTCATGAACAATGCATGATTATCTTCAACGAAACACGATTATAAGTTGAGCAACCCGCTTTGAAACCATAAAGTGAGCAACTTGCTCATCTTATGCTTACAGTGACAATCGTAGTACAAGATTACAACACAAAATAAGATACCCTTATCTTTTATCCGATATAAAATACGATTAATACCTTTTCCTCAAGCATCTCAGTATTTTAAGTATAAAATAAAACTTTAAACACGTTATGCTTTCAAAACCTATATTCACAGAGCGATGGCAACTTTTGGAGACGCGCCGCCGCCGCAGGAACCGCACTACGACAAATGGCGATCGCTCGTTTAAAATCATTAGTACCAATCGAAACGTGCGAGAGAATGCTGGGATTTTTATCCATGTCGGAATCCTCTATCAGTTGAGGTGGATGTGGATGTGCCAGAGAGCCGATTGGTGATTTGCTGCACCCTAACACAACTTGATGAAACGATTGGATTATAACAGTACTTTAGTACTAAGCCGACTTGTCTTCTTTTGCCTTTTGTTAAGTTACAAGTTCACCCTGTTAGAAGATTTTTCATTTCTTTTTCCACGGCATCATGGATGCCTGGCGCTTTAAACTGTTGTAAACCCTTAGCCGGACTGAATGTTAGGTTGAACTTCGCGCAACCGACGTTCCAGAAAACGACGCTCACTGTCATTTGTCACTAATTCTAGTGCCCGTGTATAGCTCTGGGTCGCTTCCTCTAATGCTCCAACACGCCGAAATAAATCTGCACGGGTGGCATGAAAGAGATGATAGCTGTCGAGTTCTGGAGCAAGGCTATCAATCAGTCCAAATGCGGCTTGAGGACTGTCTGCCATTGCGATCGCCACTGCTCGGTTCAAGGTAACAATGGGTGAGGGCTGCAAGCGTTCCAACACCTCATAGAGCCGCACGATCTGCGCCCAGTCTGTTTCTTCGGCGCGGGTTGCCTGACAATGGAGGGCGGCGATCGCCGCTTGCAGGGCATACACTCCGGTTCCAAAGAGCAACGCTTCCTCTACCAGAGGTAACGCCTCAGCAATCTGTAGATGGTTCCAACGACTGCGATCCTGATCTTCTAGCAAAATCAAATCGCCTGCCTCATCTAGACGCGCATTGCGCCGCGAATCGTGCAATAACATCAGCGCCACCAGTGCTGTGACTTCAGATGGGGGTTGGGGTGCCAGCAATTGCCGCACCAGTTGCCCCAAGCGAATCGCTTTGATGCAGAGGTCAGCCCGCACGAGCGCATCTCCTTTGGTTGCAGCATAGCCTTCGTTGAAGATGAGATAAATGACTGTCAGGACTGCCTCTATCCGGGGAGCGAGATCAGTCGTCTCAGGTACTTTGTAAGGAATGCCTGCGTCTCGAATTTTGCGTTTAGCACGAACTAACCGTTGTGCCATTGTTGCAGTCGGTATAAGAAAGGCGCGGGCAATTTCGTCGGTTTCCAGTCCACCCAACATTCGGAGGGTCAACGCTACTTGAGTTTCCGTAGCCAGTGCCGGGTGACAGCAGGTAAAGATTAATCGCAGGCGATCGTCTTCAATTTCATCACTGTCATAGGTTGGTTCTTCAGTGGATGGAATTAAGCCAGATGCCGCATACCACTCCAGTTTTTCGGTCAGTTTCGTGCGTCGTCGGAGGCGATCGATCGCCTTGTACCGGGCAGTTCGGATAATCCAGGCACGGGGACGATCGGGAATACCGTCGCTTTCCCACTGATTCACTGCCGCTGTAAATGCTGCCTGTGCAGCTTCTTCAGCTACATCAAAATCTCCGACCAGCCGAATCAGAATAGCGACAATGCGCCCCCATTCAGTTCGATAAAGGGCAGCAATTGCTTGAGCCACATCTGTTTTTGGGATTGAAGCCATACCTTTCACAAAAAGACATAAGGAATTTTGGGCAAGGTGTCGATTTGAGCAATTGCCGTTCGACTGACTAATAAAGGGAGATAAAGTTCAATTGTACTAGACAAAATTTTTGCACTCAGGTGTCGATTTGGACAATTCCCGTTCGACTTAATCACAAAGGAGGCAACCCAATGAAATATTTGCTGCTGATTTATATGGACGAAAACGCCATGAGCGACACCGAGCGGGAGCATTGCTATGGGGAATCTGCCCAACTCGCCCAGGACTTGCATACTCAAGGACAATTTCTGGCGACGGCTCCACTCCATCCTGTTGCAACCGCAACCAGTGTCCAAGTCCGTGATGGCAAATCACTCGTGACCGACGGACCATTTGCCGAAACCCGCGAACAATTGGGTGGATTCTTCCTCGTTAATGCTCAGGATTTGGATGAAGCCATTGCGATCGCCACCCGCATCCCAGGTGCAAAAGTCGGCACCGTCGAAATCCGTCCTGTCATCGAAGTTGCGGGACTACCAGCACAGCCCTGACCGAAGAGGCGGAGGGGCAGGGAGCAGGGA
>NZ_NOLI01000313.1:0-2865 GCF_002245975.1 Nostoc sp. 'Peltigera membranacea cyanobiont' 213
GTCCCCAGTCCCCAGTCCCCAGTCTCTACTTCGGCCCTAAACCGATAGCACCAGCATAAACGGCGCGATCGCCTAATTCATCTTCAATTCGCAGTAAGCGATTATATTTTGCTACCCGTTCGCTGCGACAGAGGGAACCTGTTTTGATTTGACCGGCGCGGGTTGCTACAGCTAAATCAGCGATCGTTGTGTCTTCGGTTTCACCAGAACGATGGCTAATTACTGAACGGATACTGTTGCGAGTTGCTAAATCAATCGTTTCCAAGGTTTCGGTGAGAGAACCAATTTGATTGAGTTTAATCAAAATTGCATTAGCGGCTTTTTCCTGAATGCCTCTTTGCAAGCGCGTGACGTTCGTTACAAACAAATCATCCCCTACCAATTGCACCCGCGAACCTAACTTTTGGGTCAGCAATTGCCAACTTTGCCAGTCTTCTTCGTGTAAACCATCCTCAATTGACACAATTGGGTATTGGTCAACAAGTTGTCCTAAATAATCAATAAATTCAGCCGGGGCGTGAGGTTTACCATCGTAAACATATTGACCATTCTTGTAAAATTCGCTAGCCGCCACATCCAAAGCCAAAGCTACTTCTTCACCTGGCTTGTAACCAGCTTTCTTAATGGCAGCAACCAGCAATTCCAAAGCCACTTGATTAGATTCTAGGTTAGGGGCAAAGCCGCCTTCATCGCCTACACCTGTAAGCAAACCCTTTTCATCTAATACTTGGCTGAGGGTAGCAAATACCTCTGCACCCCAGCGCAACGCTTCCCGGAAGGAAGTTGCGCCAATTGGGACAATCATAAACTCTTGAAAATCTACGTTGTTTGATGCGTGTGCGCCACCGTTAATCACGTTCATCAACGGCACTGGAAGCAAATTCGCTAAAGGGCCACCCAAATAGCGATATAGAGGAATATCTAGAGATTCAGCACCTGCTTTAGCTGCTGCTAGGGAAACTCCCAAAATCGCATTCGCCCCCAAACTGGATTTGTTAGGAGAACCATCTATGGCGATCATTGTCCGATCTAGGAGTTCTTGGTTGAGGGCATCCAAACCTAGTAATTTTGGCGCAAGTGCTTCTTTGACGTTTTGTACTGCCTTGAGTACGCCTTTGCCCCCGTAACGGCTTTTATCGCCATCACGCAGTTCGTGGGCTTCAAAACTGCCCGTGGAAGCACCACTGGGAACCTGGGCTAGTCCGACAACACCGTTGGCTAAATGCACTTCGGCTTCAATTGTCGGTCTACCGCGTGAATCAAGAATTTCACGGGCTGCGATCGCTTCAATGGCAGTATCTAGAAATTTACTCATCTGTTCTTTATCCTTTATTCGAGTCTGTTACGCATCCAGTCCAGTTGCCTAACCCAATCGCTAGCTTATGCTGTTAAGAGACTTTATTGGCTGAGATTAAAGAAGATTTCCATTGTTATGGATAGAGATCAACGCCAAAAACTGGTAAAGGAGTGTTTATTTAATTTTTTCCCTAATGGCATTTCTACCTTCAGACTTTCAGCTAGGTAAAATGTTGACAGAGAATAACACTAAATCAATTACAGAGAAAAGGTCAATATGCGATTACTACACACAATGCTGCGGGTGGCCAACCTTGGAGAATCCTTAAAGTTTTACTGTGAACTTCTGGGAATGAAATTACTACGCCGAAAAGATTATCCAGGGGGAGAATTTACCTTAGCTTTCGTGGGCTATGGTGACGAAAGCGACAACGCAGTAATTGAATTAACTTACAATTGGGGGGTGGAAAAGTACGAATTGGGTAATGCTTACGGTCACATTGCCCTTGGGGTTGATGATATTTACGCTACCTGTGAGGAAATTCGCAATCAAGGCGGTAAAATTGCACGCGAACCAGGGCCGATGAAACATGGTTCGACAGTAATTGCTTTTGTGGAAGATCCAGATGGGTATAAAATTGAACTGATTCAACTGGGATCTCAAAGTTCAGCAGTTAAACAGGAATCACAAGAGCAACTTGTGAGTCAGTAATTCTTATAATTCTGAGTTTAAGGCAATAAAGCTGTAGGAAAATACCCACTGATGTCTTGAAAACTTGAACCAAATGCGGGTAGATTGATTTTCCCGCAGACAGATGTCTCGTGCGTCTGCTGCTTAACAGAGTGCGAGACTCTTGCCTTTTTGCATACCCTTTTTAAGCGGGTTAGGGGATCTGCTTTGCGTAAATCCTATCAGTATCAGCAACACTAAGAGGATAAGCGTAGCCCGTCACAGACATCACTCCAATAACACAATCTAGCAAAGTCCGTTCAGAACAGTATTTTAGTTGTGAACTACTCAGACTTGCCTACGGAGCCGAGTCTGGGCTTCCCAATTCATCGGGAATAGCCTCAAAAACTCTGTAGTTTTTTTGGTCTGACATTCCCTCCAAGGGCAGGAATCCTGGTTCCCAAGACCCAAATTTTTCTCTTGCAACATATACCTATTAGCTTGGTTTTCGCTTGCGGCATTGATGGTCAAGACAGCGTATATCTTACCAGAAAATTTTGGGGATTCGTCATACATCCAAAATTTGTTTTTACTGCGTAAAAAATCAATTCCAGATGTAATCCTCATCCCCCGCTCACAATCCCCACCTTATGAGTACATTGAAGGTGGGGACTTCCGCGACACGTTAAATTAGAAAATAGGTAATAGATTAAATTATCACAAAATTACCAATCCTAAATTGCCACTGGAGATACACGCGGATATACGCTAAGAATGTTTGGATAATTAGGGACTGGGGACTGGAGACTGGGGACTAGAGACTAGGGAACAAGGAGAATAATCCATACCCAATACCCAATACCCAATCCCCAATCCCAAATCCCAATCCCCGTTCCCGG
>NZ_NOLI01000314.1:0-2859 GCF_002245975.1 Nostoc sp. 'Peltigera membranacea cyanobiont' 213
TAGCTAGTTTTTGATACTTGTATTTATGTCTTATAAGCTAGCCACAGCAAAGCTTTGATAGTTTTCGGAGATGTCTACTTGATATAAGGTCACAGTCAATCCCCGAAATATTAGTGGTATAAAATCAAATTTTTTTATCAGTTTTAGCTAATTTATTTTTATCAGTTTGTGAAGTCATTTTTCATCAATACATCCAACTGAGCCAAGAGCTTCTCTAGCTTTGCTTTTTTTTTCGGATCATCCCATACCTTGGACTGCTTAAAACGGCGAAGTGTGTCCTCAACGCGGTCTTTCAGAGATGTTGACTCTGTTTGAGTGCGAGACTCTGATTCCGGCTTCTGCTGAATTTCTGAAATCTTCCGCTTAATTTCGCTCAATGAAAGATTGTAGGCGATCGCGTCTTCTAGTAGTTGAATTCTTGTTTTTTCATTTTTCACCTTAGCGATTGCCCTTGCTTTGGTGTACTCAATTTTTCCCGAACGCAATACTGAAAGCACATCTTGAGGGAGATTGAGTAAAGGCAAGCGATTGCGAACAAATGAATCCCACTTCATGCCTCCTAACGCTGTAAATATTTCCTCAACAAGTAGAGTTTGAGAATTACCCGTAACGTTACGGGTAATTTTTCCTTTAGCTTCGTTTTCCATTTTTTGAAGCAGTTTGACGGTTTCTGACGTACTGATTGACAACCGAAATGCCAATAGTTCAAGGATACCTTCAGTCTCTTCTAGTGGATTGAGGTCTTCGCGTTGCAGGTTTTCAACGAGGCGCACTTGGTACGTAGTCGCATCATCCATTATGCGGACTACTACAGGAACCTCAGTTAAAAGAGCCATCAATGCCGCTTTGTAGCGTCGTTCTCCGGCTACTAATTCATAATCGCCCTCAGAGAGCGGACGCACTAACAGAGGTTCGAGAATACCCAATTCTTTGATTGAATGTGATAGTTCTTCAAGCTTCTGCTCATCGAAATAGCGCCTTGGCTGTGAGGAAGGTAGCTTAATTTTGGCAATTGCAATTGTGTTAGTAGCGCTGGCTTGATCCTCAGATTGTGACCCAGTTACAGTGCCAAACAGCAGATCGACAGGCTTTTTGATTGCAGCGTAAGGTTCGTTACGTTTGCTACTCACAGTTTTAATTCAAGTTTATCTATGCTATCAGCAATTTTTTTGAGTACACCCACGGCTGGATGGTTTTTATCAAATAATGCTAGTGGGACTCGGCGCTCAGAAGCATCGGCAAAGGCAATAGTTTTTGGAATTGGTGGATATACAGGAGCTATCTCTGATAGTTGTTCTTGTACAGCTTTAAGTGTACGCGATTCCTGGGCAGTCCGACCATCGAACATTGTAGGAACAAATCCAGCAAATTGCAATCTGGGGTTGGTATGACTGCGGACTTGGGTGATCGTATTGAGTAAAAGTTCAGTTCCCTTAAATGACTTAAATTGACATTGGATAGGAACGAGAATGTGAGTAGCAGCAGTGAGGCTGATGATACTGAGTAACCCCAAAGAAGGTGGACAGTCGATAAGAATGAAGTCGTAATTATCTTGCACAGCCAAGAGGCCATTTTTTAGGCGATATTCTCTAGCAATCGCACTACTAAGTTGCATTTCACTAGCGGCAAGATTAATGTCAGCAGGGACAAGCGCCATACTATGAATCGGCTGGGGATAGATAGGTAATGGTCTGTTATCAACTATTGTTTGTTGAATACTGATACTCAATTCGTCTGGTTCGAGTCCCATAAATGTAGTGAGAGATGCCTGCGGGTCCATATCCACAAGCAAAACACGACGTTTTTTAAGTGCAAGGTGGTAGCCCAGATTTTGAGTAAGTGTTGTCTTGGCAACCCCACCACTTTGGTTAAATAGTGCAATAATCCGGGTTTGGCTCACTTTAATAAATTGCAGTTATCGCAAAAAGTACTTCTAATACAGGCAGATTGTAGCGCTTGATTAGGGGGAATACAACTCTTAGAGGTTGCAAGATTACTTTCCATTCCATACTGCCTAGAAGTTGCCTGTAGCAAGAGTATACAAGTTGTAATTTGAATACCGCGAACGCGAATTGTATTTGGTGGGAGCAGAGAGAGTAAATGAACTATAAGCAATTGTCTTAGATGCAGATACACGAACAAAAGGCGACTAACTTCTGCCAGTGTTAAAAAAATCCGAATCTGATTCTGATAACTTATGCACGCTACCAGTATTGCACTTTTTATTTCCAGCATCGCCAATGATTAGCACTGCTGACACACGATAAATTGCATGGGTAATCTTGCTTGAAAATACAACAGTACAACAAATATTTCTAGCCGATATCTGATGAAATATATCTAAGATAAACGCTTTTTTGGTACTACCAACAGGGAATAAAAGTGCGAGTTTACAAAAGAGCTAGTAATGGGAGAATATAAAGAACATCCTGCACTGATTAAAGTGAAAGTCCAATACCCCAACTGTGAGCAGACTGGTATCAGATTAAAAACAGGAGAAGTGATTTCGACAACAGCGATTCCTTCTCCTTGGCAGCAATGATGGCACACTCCCTCTTCAAGAGTGATTAGTAAGAGATATTTACGATTGATAATGCAAAAGTTGAAAATTTTACCCTTAATAATAACTGCACTAACGGCACTGACACTAACCCCGGATTTCTCACAAGTGAGAAATCCGGGTAACGCACTCGTTACATAGTCAGCAAGAAGTTAAAGATCAAAACTGAATTGCTTTTCAACAAAAAATTGATAGTAAAGTATAAATCAAAGAGTCAACGATGATCTAAATTAATTTCTGCTGCATTGATAAAAAGATTTCAAAAAATCCTGATGGGGGCTATATGGGGGCTATATATA
>NZ_NOLI01000315.1:0-2845 GCF_002245975.1 Nostoc sp. 'Peltigera membranacea cyanobiont' 213
GACTTGCAGCATCCTGGTGGATTTTGGCACTGGGTTTGGCAGCATAATGTACCAGTGACAATTGTAGAAGGTGTCAAAAAAGCAGGGGCGTTATTAACTGCGGGTTATGCTGCGATCGCAATTCCGGGAGTAAACGCTGGATACCGCACACCTACTGATGAGTACGGTACTGCCATCGGTAAGCCAAACCTCATCCCAGACCTGAAACATTTCGCAACAGAGGGAAGACACGTTAACATTTGCTTTGACAGTGATACTAAACCGAATGGCACTAAGATAAGCGCAAACCCCTGCTATTACTGGTTTTTGGGTATAGGGTCTAGGGTGTGGGGTTAAGGGTTGGAAGAAGATGTTGTTCTATTTGATGCGCTAAAATTCAATTTTATTAACACTACCCCCAACACCCTACCCCCAACACCCTCCCCTGACTAGGTTTCATCTTTTCTTAGTGCCATTCCACTTTACTCAAAGTTATTGCTCACAAAGCTGTTCCTGACCGTCCTGCTAGAAACGAACCACGAGTCCGTAAACGCCGCCCGAAAGCTTATCCCTTGATGACCAAACCCCGGCACGAGTTACGAAAGCAGTTGCAAACTGCTTAATACACAAGCGTTTTGGCTTTTCTTAGTGCCATTCGAGTAAAGTGCGATAAATTTTAAGACGTTTTGTTGAAATTGCAGCTAACAATTCGGGAATAAAGTTATTTAAATGATGGCGAGTACCTTGTAAAGACAATCGCAACGGCGGAGTACTGTAAGTAGTGCCTGCCGACCACATCAAACTACGAAGTAAATTGTAGGCAAGTAAATAAACGTAAATTTCTTTGCGTACCATTGAGGGAGTTTTACAGCGCAAAACATCCATACCCAAGGTAGTTTTTATATGTCTTAAATCTAATTCAACATCCCAGCGTTGGCCATAAAGTCCAACAATTGCCAAAGTAGAATAAGTTCCTTCATCTAAAAGAGTAGTAATTAAGCTAACTTGTTGAGTCCGAAAACCAGGAATAACAATATAATAGTAAATCTCTCGCACAGTTATGGAAGGAGGTAAAGCATTAAATTCATCTTTATTCAATCCTTTTGAGCAAGTTTTCGGCTTATACCAAGTAACTAATTTGTCGCAATCTCCAACAATTTTACCTTTTCGCATAGCTGTTGTTCGAGATTGATGCTTCCGAAATACAGCATCACAATTAATATTTTTGATAGTAAACATATCGGCGTAAGCACAAAAAGCTCTATCCCCTACAAGTACATCATTGGGTTTGAGAAAACTGTACAGGTTTCTGGCTAATTTAATATCATGAGTGTTCAGAACATCTATACACAAAGCGACAGCGGCTCCCGTCGCTAAACTGAATATCACGCCAATCTTCGCAATTGGAAACCCACATCCAGCTTTTTGAGTCTTTGGTTGAGGGTATGCTTTTTGGTTTTCCACAGTGTCAGGCATGGAGACAGTTGACCCATCTATCACTTTCACATTTCGACCACACCATAAATGTTCTGTTCCTAGCTTTTCTTCTAAGCTTTGTCCAACCTGACTAAAAAGTTTTTCTAAAAACTTTTCTGGTAATCTAGACCGCGCTTGACAATAAGCGCTTGTGTCAGTTGATGGAATTTCTACTCCTTGCCCAGCCAAATAAGCAATGACTTTACTCACTGCATTATGGCAACTTTTATCAGTATCCAAAACCTGAGCTAAAAACGCCCAAAGCGTTACTATTGGGTCAAATAATCGCTGATAGTATCTAATTTTTAGCTCCGAGAGTGCTTGCTCAATTACGCTTGCTGGTAACAGTTCTTTAAAAGGTAATCCCAAATATGAATTAAATTTATCCTTGAGAATTTGTACTCGCAGTGTCACAGTAGTATTTATGTTGTTGGCTTATTCGTATCAATGAAAGTATTTCATAAACGAGTAAGCTTTTCCTATCTAAAAAGTTTTTGGACACCGCGTACATTATCGCCCCATCCATGAAGCTCTATCTGATCCGGGAGCGATCGCTCGACCTGCCCACTCACTGTTCATTGATTAAAATTTGAAATCCTTATCTCATATAGCTTGTAGCTTTTCTTAGTGCCATTCCGCTCTCAACCAAAGATTTTTGGGACAGCTTCTCGTTCCCGAAGGTGAAAAGCTGATAATCCTCAAAGCCCCCAAAGGCACTGGTAAAACCGAATGGCTGGCAACTGAGGTGGCGAAAGCACACGACCAAGAAAGACGGGTATTAATCATCACCCATCGGATTCAACTTGGTGAGGCATTATGCGATCGCTTCGGTGTTAACTATGTGACTGAAGTCCACACCTCAGAAACAGGCACATTATTAGGATACGGGGTGTGCGTTGATTCGCTGCATCAAGAAAGTCAGGCGCGATTCAACCCCAATGACTGGTCAAATGATGTAATTATTATTGATGAATGTGACCAAGTTTTCTGGCATTTACTTAACTCTGGTACGGAGGTTGCTAAACGTCGGGTATCGGTTCTAAAAAACCTCAAACAACTGGTACAAAATGTTCTCGGTAGCGAACACGGCAAGATTTACCTATCTTCTGCTGATGTTTCCGATACTGATGTCAAATACGTTCTTTCTCTTGCTGGAGAATATCGTGTTAACCCATTCGTCATCGTCAATAATTATCGGCACGTAGCTGGCAATTGTTACAACTATTCTGGTAGTAACCCGAAGAATCTCATCGCGGCACTCGACAAAGCGATATCCATTGGGGGGCATCATCTATTGTGCTGTTCTGCTCAAACCCACATTCCGCACCCTAACTGTCACAAAGGGGTTTTTACGGAGGATTTTTCTCGATAAAAAGAGTAAAATCAGACA
>NZ_NOLI01000316.1:0-2761 GCF_002245975.1 Nostoc sp. 'Peltigera membranacea cyanobiont' 213
AACTACCTTCACAATTTCTCAAGCCAAAACTAAGAGCTTGTCATCATCCAACAAATTCGGCACAGTCTCCATATCAATCAAGTAGTCGCCGAAACGCTTGATATGACTTGTCATATAAGGACTCAACGCCACCACATCTTCACGAGTAATCAAATAACCAGATAAGAGCAAATCCCGCAAAACCTCAGTCAAATCCACAACATTGTGGAAGATCGCAGCATTAGCAACCAAATCATTATATTTAACAATCTTCTCCTGCTCAATTGGGTCATTATTAGCAATAACCCCAAAACCACCGAAGAAAAACCACTTTGAGAAACCGTTATAAGACTCAACGATATTCGTAGCCGCAGTAATCTGTTGTCGTAACTTCATATCCGAAATATATTGCAACAGAAATACCGTCCTAATTACCCCAAATGCTCGGAAGCTTTAAAACATTGTAACGATTAATAATATCCACAAGGGCTGCATTCAGTTTATCTACACTTACATGACGGCGATTAACAAACGATATTTCCTTACTTGTGACAATACCCCGCATGTGTCTTGCAGCTTGAGTCGGCCCCAAATTACAACCATAAGTGAAACTAGTCAACAAATAACGTTCCGTCGCCCGTTCTAACTTCGGATCGCTGCCGCTCATCGGCCCAAAATGGCGTGTAAAATTAGTCCAATAATCAACATTCCGCAGAATATCAATCAAATTACGTTCACCAAACCTTTGTTCCACAGCCTCAAGTAAAGTCTTAGCTGATGGACTCAAATCATGACGTACAGATTTTTTTAATACAGGTTCACCCAAATCATTAATCACAAGTTGACGATTATCTGGATAACCAGCATCCACAAGACATGCTGTATCAGTCAACAAAGACTTGAGTTGGTAAACATTACCAACGGCATCCGAAGCAAAACCCAAATCCTGACAATACTGGTCAATCAGTGGTAAACATTCTGACCAAGGTAACAACTGTTCTCGGTGGTCAGCGTAATTCTCACTTCCCTTAACACAAATATCCCCCGACCTCAATTCAGCCATTAAGTAAGAAAAAACACAAACTTCCAGATGGCGACGCACAATTTTAGTTTTGTTTCCAAGTTCTACAAATAAAAGTTTCTGCCATTGAGGAGAAGCAAAATCTAAATCAATAGTATTATTGAAGAATTGACCACGCCGTGACTGATTTTCTAAAATAAAATTCAATGCCTCAACTACACTTTGTTCGTTGGTAGTGGATGAAAACTTCAAAGCACTTAGCAACCGGAAAAAAGTACTGCGGTGACTTTTATAAAATTGCCACAATAGGGGAAAATAATTATTTCCCTTATAGGCATTTATCGCCTCACATTCAGTTAATAGTTTTTCCGCACCACCAGATGGAATGAGTACTTGATTAACTTGCTCGACCTTATCAACTTTATCGACATTAACGACAGTCCCAACTTCTGGCGATTCATCAACTAATACTTGTAGAACATTACTGAACACCCCCAGTAACTTCTCAACCGTTGATTGATATCTTTGTTTGATAAGTTCTAACTCTCTTTTAGCATGATTATGAATTAACTGCATTTTTTTGAGAAACATCTCAACTAAGTTATCTCGCGTCATCACGCTTGCCGAGTAAATCAGGCATAATATTAGAGTAATTCGTTTTGGCAAATTGAACTCTTTGATTTCACTGGCATCTAATACTCTCGCTTCGGCAGCAAAGTGTTGAATCTTAGCTACTGTCAGATCAGCAAGGAGTGGTTTAATATCTCCCAAAGAATCAAGCCAGATTGAATGTACAATTAAATCATTGAGGTGATTGCGGGTCGGGCGTTTAGGAAGTTGCTTGAGATTATTGTAGAGACTTCTATATTCTACTGGATGATTATCTAAAAGGTCGAGTAGACGTTGTTTATAATCGTTGCTTAAGCGACTAAGTACCAACCTAAATATGTTTTGATTGACTACATTCCTAACTCGGCGTACTAATCTATTTAAGGTATTAAATCCTGGCAACTCATATCTATTTTTAATTAGTTCGGCAATAGCGACATTCATTAAATCGGCAGGATTATCCATCACTTGGGCTGATTCATTCACCGCAGATACCGCTAAATGTAGCGCAGTTTGATTAAAAGATTTAACTTGAAGATATTCGCGGATAGCTGTTCGATGTCGGTACATTGTTTTGTTATTTTCATAACCCACAACAATATCAAGAGCCAATTTTAAAGGACTGCGAATATGGTTAATGATTTTTATCTGGATATCTGCAATCGATGGGAAATAACCCAGTCTTTGGAATGATTTTAAGATGACGAGCAGACTCAAAATATTACTTTCACCTTTCGTCGTATTGTAAGCAAAAGCAATTTCGGATTTAGTTGGAGTATAAATCTCGGTAAGTTCTTTGGTGGTAAATTGGCGTTTGAATCTAGGATAAGCGGTACGTTCTATAGATGTCACTTTGGTATTGATGGCTTGTCCATGCTGATATTACTTTTATAGATATAAGCTGTTGCGCCTA
Source organism: Nostoc sp. 'Peltigera membranacea cyanobiont' 213 (assembly GCF_002245975.1). Taxonomy (NCBI): domain Bacteria; kingdom Bacillati; phylum Cyanobacteriota; class Cyanophyceae; order Nostocales; family Nostocaceae; genus Nostoc; species Nostoc sp. 'Peltigera membranacea cyanobiont' 213. Next base: position 2,523 of record NZ_NOLI01000316.1, read on the forward strand.
CAAGTTGCACTATCTCAACATGCAATCTTTAAGTGCTTAAAAAGTTAAAATACGCGGACTCAATTTTTCTTGGGTGGCTTAGTTTGAGATTCAGAATCATTTGATTCTTTGTATGTCTTGCCACAGTAAGGACAAAAACGAAACTTCAAAGACGTAATCGGTTCGTTGCAGTTAGCACAACTATTGCGTAAACGAGTACCGCAAAGAAAACAGCATTGCGATCGCACTAATAACCAAAT
>NZ_NOLI01000317.1:0-2727 GCF_002245975.1 Nostoc sp. 'Peltigera membranacea cyanobiont' 213
CTGCTTCCCCTGCTCCCCCTGCCTCCCCTGTTCCCGAAGAGTAGGCGTAAGAACTCCAGTTGATGTAGGCGCGGGCTAAATCTTCGTCGTCTGTCCAGTTTTGCGATTCGATTAAACCTTGGAGTCCTGCGCCGTAAGCACCTGGGCGAGAACCAAAGATCCGATAACGCGATCGCACCACGGCTTCTTCTACAGTTAATCCTTGGCTTGTCCACAATTCAGTCTCTTGGCGAACTGCATCCGCTAAGGGATTTTGTTCTGGCGGTTCATCTAAATCTGCTACTGCTGATACCGCTCGATCGAATAAGTCAATTAAGTTAGGAAAAGCATCGCGGAAGAATCCCGAAATTCGCAAGGTGACATCTACCCGGGGCCGTCCCAAAATTGCTAGGGGCAAAATTTCAAAATCCACTACTCGCCGTGCTGCACCATCCCACACAGGCTGGACTCCGAGTAAAGCTAAGGCTTCGGCAATATCATCACCGCCTGTTCTCATGGTGGCTGTTCCCCACAATGATAAACCTAGTGTTTTGGGATATTCACCATGCTCTTGAGTGTAATATTCAACCAGGGTTTCAGCAGCTTTTCTCCCGATATCCCAAGCTGTCTCTGTGGGAATGGCGCGAATATCGACAGAATAAAAGTTTCTCCCAGTTGGTAGAACTTCTGGGCGGCCGCGTGTGGGTGCGCCAGATGGGGCGCTGGGGACGTATCCGCCATCAAGTCCGTGTAATAAGTGGGTGATTTCTCGATCGGTTTGTTGTAAAGCTGGAAGGAGGCGATCGCTTATCCAGGTAGAGACGTGATGAATCGCGTCTCTACAAGATTCCTGATTTCTAAATTCTGAATTCTGATTTATTATTTGTTCTACTAAAAGGGCGGCGTGTTCTTCTAGGACTTCAACTATATCGCCGATGGTGCGGCATTCTGTGCCATTAACTACCGAATATTCACCACTGGGCATTGACAAATCGGCTGTGAGGGGATCGAAATCTAAACCCCAATCTTGAGCTATAGCACGGGTAATCCCTGAAGAATGGCGATTGGGGATGCGAGCGATCGCTACTATTAAGTCTCGCAGCTGCCTTCCTTGGGGACATTGCCCAAAAATGTGCAAGCCGTCGCGGATTTGGGCTTCTTTCAATTCACACAGATAACCACCAATGGAATTCAAAACTAGAGATTCAGAATTAAAAATTTCGGTTTCATTTTGGATTCCTAAATCTAGATGGAGATTTTCTTTGATTACCAGTTCGTGGATGCGATCGCGAATGACTGGTAAACGCGAAGGATCTAAACTGTCCGCTTCATAATACTCATCAATTAAATTTTCTAACTGTTGCAAAGAACCGTAGAGTTCAGCACGAGTCATTGGCGGCGTTAGGTGATCTATAATCACCGCTTGAGCGCGACGTTTGGCTTGAGAACCTTCACCAGGATCGTTGACAATAAACGGGTACAGGTGGGGAAGTGCGCCGAAAGCCACTTCTGGATAACAATTGCTAGATAAAGCCACGCTTTTTCCGGGTAGCCATTCTAGATTTCCGTGTTTCCCTACATGAACTACAGCATCAGCACCAAAACATTCTCTAACCCAATAGTAGAAAGCTAAATAAGCATGAGTTGGTTCTAAATCCGGTGCATGATAATTCAAACTGGGGTCATTATCATAACCCCTTGCTGGCTGAATTCCCACAAAGATGTTGCCGAGTTGAATTCCGGGAACGGGGATTGGGATTTGGGATTGGGGATTGGGTATTGGGTATTGGGTATTCCTCTCGTTTATCCCATTTTCCTTTTCCCCAGTCCCTAGTCCCCAGTCCCTAGTCCCCAGTCCCCAGTCCCCATTCCCCATTCCCCACCTTTCACTAATACCTTGCTGAACTGCTGGCGGTAATGAAGCGAAATATTCTTGGTATTCTTCCCAAGAGACACTTTGGTGTACTGGAAGCGATTCTCTACCTTCTGGATCGTTGGTTACGCCATCTGTCAGCCGTTGAATCAACTCATCTCCTTCAGCAGGTGGATTTTCGACTTCATAACCAGCCTGATGTAAAGCTTGCAGAATTTCTACACAACTAGCTGGAGTGTCCAGTCCCACACCATTGGCGAGGCGGCCATTGCGGTTGGGGTAGTTTGCCAAAATTAGGGCAATTCGCCGTTCTTGGGGTGGTTTGGAACGCAGACGCGCCCAGTTTGCTGCTAGTTTAGCAACGAACTCAATGCGATCGCTGACTGGTTCATAAATTACCACATCTGTCTCTAAATGGGGATTACGAGTTTGTACGGCTTTAAAAGAGACAGCACGAGTAATAATTCGCCCATCTACTTCTGGTAGCGCCACATTCATCCCAATATCGCGGGGAGAAAGCCCTTGAAATTGTGACTCCCACTGCTCAATCGATCCGCCACTCAGGATTACCTGCAACACAGGTACATCTAATTTTTCCCATAGTTCAGTTTGGGGTGTTTCGCTTTCCAACCGTGCTAGAGAAAAACTAGTGGTATTCAGCAGCACAGCTATTGATTCGGCTTCTTTGGGTTGGAAAAATTCACTCAACTCTGCTTGGACATCGGGTTCACGCAATGAGGAAACAAACACTGGCACTGGTTGTAAATTTTTCTGTACTAAAGCTTCACATAAAGCATCAATTACTTTAGTGTTTCCCGCTAAATAATGAGCGCGGTAAAAAAGGATGCCGATTTTGGGGATTGGGGATTGGGGAG
>NZ_NOLI01000318.1:0-2598 GCF_002245975.1 Nostoc sp. 'Peltigera membranacea cyanobiont' 213
TGTACCTTTGACAGAAACCCCGATACTTCTGGGCGCATGACTCTAAACTCTTGCCCAACTGTAAGAATGCTGGATGCCACTGAGTTAAACCATCATCCGTTAATCGCTCGTAAGTCCCGTAATTGCTGAACTCGTAGAAAAAACCTGAGCGCATTTTTGCAGCTTTTGGGTTCGCATGGATGTAGCGCAAAGTATTTAAAGCCCGGTCTACATCGACCGTCGGGAATCCATCGCTGTAATATCTCTTTTCCCAAAAATGCCCCGTGCGATTGAGCATTCGGTTAAAGCACATCACCGCATACCAATTGAGAAAGTGCATGATTTTAGGCAAATCTTCTGGCTGTGCTGGTTCGATAAGATAGTGAACGTGGTTACTCATAATACACAGGGCATAAAGCTTAAACCCATATTTGTCGATTGCCTTCTTGATGCAACAGAGCAACACTTCCCGACATTCCCGTTGGGCAAGATTAAATTTCCGATTATTGCAACGAATAGTGATGTGGTAGCAATATCCTGGTTGTAAATTGCGACGTCGGCGGGGCATCTGTCAACACTATTAAAACTTTATCTTCAACAATAAATTAAATGCTATCAGAATTTCTACTCTCATTCAAAAAAGATGTTCTCCTAGTTGAACTTAAGGGCGGTGAACAATTGGCGCTTATATCAGGAGAGCGCCAATTCACCTTTAAAAATGCTCAACCAGGGCTAAAATATGCCCTGGAATCTTTAACAAAAAGCGAAGTTACCGCCGCCCAACTCAAACAATTTGTATTGGATAAAGACGGTTTTGAAGCTAGTCTAAAATTTACTTACCATCTCAAAAAACTGGTTAACTCTGGCTGGATTTGCCATTCCTTAGTCGCTGATAGAGCCAAAATAGCTACAGCCATTTCTGTCACTTCCGATTATGAATTTCCTCAATTAAAAGTAGCACCAGAGGGGAAATATATCCTCTCCCGCTTCGCTTATTCCCAGCAAAAGCAAGGAAAAATTACCTTAAAATCCTCATATTCCCCTGCGGAAATTATCCTCGACTGGCGCGGAGGAGCCTTAGTTTCCTTGCTCAGTATTCCCCAAAGCATTGATGAACTCTCTGCCCAAATTCCAGCAATTTCCCAACAGGTCATTGAACAGTTTCTCAGCTTGCTTTTAGGTCATGAAATGCTAGCAGAAGTGCAAGCAAATGGCGAAATTGTGGAGACATTTACCAAAAATGAAAAGCGAAAAGGCGCGAATGATTACAAGTGGCTAATTCCCCGCTACTTCACTTCAAAACCAACTGAAGAAGAGAAACTCTCCTGGGACGAAATCCACAAAGACTACGACAAGCATATTTTCAGCGTCACACCAGATACAAACCTCTGCAAAGCCATTATACATCCCTCGGTGCAGGCGCCTAGTTTTGATATTCCCAACTCTCCTGACATTCAAGTTTTAATTCCTGGATGTGGTTCTGAAGTTTATATACAAAATAAATTACTGGAATTTTGCCCCAATATTCAACATATTTTCTGTACTGACTTTTCTTCAAATGCCATTAGCAAAGCTCAGAAAAATTGGCATAATTTTCCTGAAAATATAAACTTACAATCAACTAAATTAATTTTTGAAGAAGCAGACTCCACAAAATTAACCGAGCAGAAACCCGATTGGAAAAATAAGTTTGATTATGTAATTGTTGTCAACGCGGTTGTTTCCGATGACGACCTAAAAAATCGTCAAATGATTAAAGAGTTTTATCAAGTCCTCAAACCAGGGGGTAAGATTTATGGCTTTTTCCCAACCATTTACTGTGACTTAGAAATTGCCTATTTAGATGACTCTAAATCTCACTGGTTAACCGATAATATTATTAACTTAACTGATAGCGCTAATTACTACCATAAAAATCGCTATACTCGCCAAATTCTTTATACACCTTTGCGGCTAAATCGTATTTTTCAGGAAGCAGGTTTTCAGCGATTGGGGTTTGAAATTTTCTTTAATGACTCCGATTTTACAGCAAACAACTATCGAGAAAAGTTAGAAATTAAAGATTTAGATATTGTTCATTGGCAATTTCTCGTTAGATATGAAAAGCCCGAAAATTGAGCGAGTTGTAGGTTGGGTGGAGGAACAAAACCCAACATTAATCCATTGATCCGGGCGTTGGGTTACGCAAAGCCTCCAACGCCACTTGCTACAACGCGGGAAACCCGCGCAACGCAGTGGCTGTCGCAACAAAGGATGCAAAGTTTTCGTGGGTTGCGACTTTTACCTGATGCCCCGCACGTTTCAAACCAATGGCCAAACCACAATAAGGTTGCAAGCCTCCCCTTGAACCTACGGTTAGGATCGTAATCTTAAGTTTTCGACTTGGTGCTATAGGTAGACTTTAGCTCAAATCTTTTTCCTGCTGAAAACTCCAGTATCCAAAAATTGTACTAATTTCCTATGCCTGTGGGCGATAAGCCAAGATTGATTAATTCAAAATTATTTTTCAACAAACAGAATGCGTGAATTTCATGAAATGGTTAAGGGAATCCCGTTATCTTTGGGTTTTAAATTGAGAATAAATGGCACAGCTTTCAATACCCAATCGGACACGGGTGT
>NZ_NOLI01000319.1:0-2487 GCF_002245975.1 Nostoc sp. 'Peltigera membranacea cyanobiont' 213
GATTAATTGAAGCTGCTGGAGTTGTAGATAATTTGATCAAAATGTGTCCAAATTGGACACAAAATGAAATTGAAGATTATCCTGCTACAGTCCACTCCGATCAGGTACAAATCTTGCCTACCAGCGAGGGACAAGTTCGGCCCATGACCAAACTGGAACCGCAGCAACAGCAAGAAGTATGGCAACAGGCAGTAGAACTTGCTGGCGGCAAAGTGCCAACTGGTAGAATCGTGAAAGATGTTGTGCAGCGCATCATGGAAAGGACGAAAATACCCAATACCTACCAAATTGGCGAAGTGTGCCAAATCCTTGTTAAAGACAATTCTGAACTCAGGGGCAAGGGTGGGTGTTGGGGGATAGTCAGCGCAGTAAACGAGTTTAGTTGCACCTTGAGAGCCTGGGATGGTGAGTACACCGTTGGTTTGCAACACCTGAAGTCCTTCAACTATCTGCCCCAGGAGTGTGAGCAGATGCAGGTGATTTGCGATCGCATCAGTCGGGTGTATTCGAGTGGGCTAGAGGAGTCGGTGCAAAAGTTTTTGGAGATGCTGGGGAAGCTTAACCGTGCTTATTTGACAGATTTGGAAGAGAAAGTGTTGAGTCTTCTGGAGTTGGAAGTCATACCATAATGCTGCAAGTGATTAATTTTGGAATTCAAGGGATTCTACAAAGTAGAATTTTGACTTGTGCATTTATACAGGTAGGGGTGAGATTTTGGTACTGATTATTAGGAAAAGAGCAACTCTCGAACAAGTGGAGTTAATGCTGCAAACTTTGCGAGTTTACATTAAAGTGGCAGTAGATATAGAAAGAGGGATTTTAGCTGGAGGAGGAGAGAAACACGCTTTCTGTGAAGCAGCATTGCTCGAAGACGGTAGTAAACAGCGAGATATCTGGGGTGCGGATTGGACTCCCTTTAACCAATCAATCGCCTATGAATCGATTATTAACATACGTCCAAGCCAAAATAATCGCTCAATGGTAATTCAAGACCCAGCGATTCAAGAACGTGTTAAAAAAATAACTCAGGAGTTAATTGGTGGATATGAACCAGAATTTAGATGAAAAACAAGCACGGTTTCAAGGCGAAAATACATCACATCGCTTAGGTCATATAGCTTCTAATTTAGCTAGGCTGAGAACATTTTGTGACACTGCTTACCCTGAAGCGGTCAAAAGTGTTACAGATGAAACTATGTGTTTTATCGAATGGACGGCAGCAGAAATTGAACCTGAAGATGCTGAAGAACTGGTTAACATTCAAGTTCAACTGGCACGATGGAGATTAACTTTTGATAGTATTTGGTCTGATGATAGCCAACGCAGAAATATGTCCGAGCAAGCTAGTGCTTGGTCAGAACAAGTATTAGATATGTCAGGGTTGTTGTCCGAATCTATCTAAAACTTTAATCATTGCGGTATTCTAGATTTTGTAAAAAATATGAGCAATCACTTATAGTTTCTGGACAAATAATTCATTTTGTTAATCTGGAACGACTTGTGAGCTTAACTTCCCCATCAAAATTATTCAAATTATTTTTGTAAGGCTCCTAAGTAGGGCTTGCTTGAATAACTAACCAATCCTGATCTTTGCTTTCTTATTACTTTTTCAGCAACCTCTAAGTAGGGGTCTTTTTTGGAATAGTTGACTTGACTGATTCACGCTCCTGTAATCTATTAAACCAGTCTCTCAAATAAGGATACTGAAGAAGCCAGTCTTCATTTAAGCGAAAGCTGTAATAACCGAGGGAACATAATGCTGCCACATCTGCTGCTGTCCATGTTTCACCCTCTAACAAATATTTAGTTGAACGCAGTTGGGAATCAAAGATTGGTAAAAGGCGATTAATTAATGTTTCATATTTTTTTCGATAATAAGCAGGAGCTAGATCACCCATAAAATCTAGTACCCATAAACCGATAATATTGTCGCCTAAAGTATCTGCTAGTTGTTCCCATTTACGGCACTCAAGCCGTATGTGAGGAGCGCTTGGGTAAAAGCTAGGCTGTGGATAAGTTTCGTCTAGATACTCCGCAATCAATGTAGAGTTCCAAATTACTGTGCCATCTTGATCTATAAACACAGGGACTTGACCAATAGGAGAAATTTCAAGGAATTCAAGGGGTTTATTGGCTAAATTAATTTCTTTGAGTTCACAATCTAAATTTTTCTCTACTAACAATATTCGGATTTTCCGAGAAAAGTTTGATTGCTGATGATAGTATAATGTTCTATTCATAGATTTATTTTCACTCAAAAAGTGGGTCTAATAATAATAATAAACTGCATTCAAAAATAGTACCCCATGATTGCGACCAAGGAAGCAATCTCATGGACTCTCACCAAAACTGTTTTATCTTAATCTCTTAGGCATGGTAAACCATTGAATTACAACACCTAAAGTCTTGCAATTAGGGACTTCCATAAAATAAACTATTCCACCAACAATAATGATAATCATTTTAAAGGGGGGTGAAGGGGCTGCC
>NZ_NOLI01000032.1:0-63807 GCF_002245975.1 Nostoc sp. 'Peltigera membranacea cyanobiont' 213
GGGACTGGGTAATATTCTTCATTTTTCCCAATCCCCAATCCCCAATCCCCAAATATGCAGATTTCCTTGTTCGATTCTTTTACTAGACAAGTTAGTGCCGCCGCAATTAGCGGATATCAAAAGCACATTTCCCCACACAAAGGTTTTGCTTGCGCCCACAGAATACTATATGGTGGCGAATCTTGCTCTGGGTACTTCAAGCGGGTAATTGCTAAGGAAGGGTTACAAGTAGCCTTTGTCAATTCTCGTCAACGATTTCAAGCTTGTAAGCAAGCTAACCAAATTTTGCGTAGACGCGCAGCAGCTTGCCGCTACGTGTCTATGCAAATCGAGAATTCAGAAGAATCAACAGAGGAGGAAGCAGAAATGCAACAAAAGCAACAAGCATCTGGTAAAGTTGGTCAAAAATCCTCATTTATTAGCAGCAATAATACTGAATGTTTTGATTGTGCCAATTTGGGCTGCAATTGTGCCGAGATAGTTAGCATAACTCCTGATTGTGGTTTCCCCGATTGTAGTGCCCTAGATTGTGGTTCTCTAGATTGCAGTGGTGTTGATTGTAGCTTCCTCGATTGCGGTAGTTGTGGTAGCTAAATCTTGTTCATCTACAAATAACTATGTATGGTATATGTAAGACACGGTAATCCTAGCAAGGATATGTAGATTTAGTTCAGAGGTATAGCAGCAGTGGGCATAGTAGTTGAGAACGTCTCCAAACAATTCGGGAGTTTCAAGGCAGTTGATGAGGTTAGCCTAGAAATTAAGAGTGGTTCGCTAGTTGCGTTGCTAGGACCATCGGGATCGGGTAAATCTACGCTACTACGGTTAATTTCAGGTTTAGAAATGCCTGATAGTGGCAAAATCCTGCTTACTGGTAAAGACGCTACATACCAAAGCGTGCAACAGCGCAATATTGGGTTTGTGTTTCAGCACTATGCTCTATTTAAGCATTTGACCGTCAGGCAGAATATTGCCTTTGGCTTAGAAATTCGGAAGGCACAGCCAAAGAAGATTAAGGGAAAGGTAGAACAGTTACTAGAATTGGTGCAATTGACTGGATTAGGCGATCGCTATCCATCACAACTTTCTGGTGGTCAAAGACAACGGGTAGCACTAGCAAGGGCACTGGCAGTAGAACCTGAAGTATTATTGCTAGATGAACCTTTTGGCGCACTTGATGCTAAAGTCCGCAAAGACTTACGGGCATGGTTACGCCGCCTCCATGATGAGGTTCATGTTACCACGGTTTTCGTTACCCACGACCAAGAGGAAGCAATGGAAGTCTCCGATGAGGTTGTGGTCATGAATAAAGGGCGCGTGGAACAGGTGGGAACACCATCGGAAATTTATGATAATCCTGCCACTGCATTTGTGATGAGCTTTATTGGCCCGGTAAATGTATTACCCAGCACCTCGAAGATTTTTCAAGGTAGCAGATTTGATGCGCCACACCCACAAGTATTTTTGCGCCCGCAAGATGTGATTTTTGAAAAGGTTGCTAACGGTGCTACTACGCCTGCAACAGTCAGCCGATTAGTGCATTTGGGCTGGGAAATTCAGGTGGAATTAACTTTCGATGATGGACAAGTGGTGATGGCGCATTTAACACGCGATCGCTTTAATGATTTAGAGTTAGAAGCAAAACAGCGCGTATATGTGAAGCCCAAGGATGCCAAGTCTTTCCCAGTGTCTTATTCAATTTAGACTTTTGCCAGTTTCCCAATAGTCAAAACTCCTAGTTAATCGCTGCATAATTCAGCTATTTGCTAGGAGTTTTAATTTTACACAAATGGTAGGTTAAAAAATGTTTTATAAGCCTTCACCGGAGATAACGGACAGTAATAACCAAACGGGAGTTGACTGAAAATTTTTGTAGCGCGATCGCACCAGCATCTGCTTACCAAACTCACCCATCAGTTGCTGATAGTAAATATTGATGCGTAAATAATATTACACTCCCTCAAAAGTAGTTGGATAAACAACCTTACCTGTATACTTTTTTTCATAGCTTTGTAGTGCTTTAACCATAAAGACATCCTCTGGAACTGGAAAAGGAGAAGTGATTTCATAATTAACAGAAGCCTGAAAACCAAAGCGATTATAGAAGTGGGGATGACCAAGTACAATAACCACCGCTTCTTTCTTTGTATCTGCTATTTCCAACCCTGCTTGTACAAGTTTGCTGCCAATACCCTGTCTTTGAAACTGTGGATGAATTGCTAAAGGTGCTAGACCGATTACCTGTAGTTTTTCTTCACCCACCAAATCAATGTAGCTGAATAAAATATGACCAACTATAACATTTTCAACCTCTGCAACCAGAGAAAGTTCTGGAATGTAACGGTCATAATGGCGAATTTTCTCTACAAGTTTAGCCTCATTTTCTTGGCCAAAAGCTAATGTATTTACCTCAGCTATTACTGTGTAGTCTGGCAGAGTTTCACAACGAATATCGATCATTTTAAAATCAATTACTTGAAGAAGAATTCAAAAATCACAGTTACTTATATATTAATCTGTGTTAATTAAAACTCAATCCTGAGATACTACCCAAGGGTGAATGACATTATACATCATAAATTAATGTTGAAAATATTACGGCCTAGAGCTAGCGCAAAGTGGTAAATTTGACAATCTTTAATACTAAAACTACTTGGCGTATAGTCATAATCTGTCCGCACGCAACAAGAACGCAAGACACTTAATATATGGTTCGAGAGCTAGAAAAAAAACGCCAGAGTGCAAAGTTTCCCGAAACAGCACCGGCTGCTAATCCCGTATTTTTTAGAACCTATAGCCGCCGTACAAAGGCAGGACTAAGGGAAACATGGGATGAGGTATGCGATCGCACTCTCCTCGGCTTAGTCGAGTTAGGAAAGCTCACTCAAGAAGAAGCTGCCACACTGGATAAGATGCAGCGCAACCTGAAAGCTATGCCCAGTGGACGCTGGTTATGGGTTGGTGGCACAGACTGGATAACCAAGCCAAAGAACTTTTCCGGCGCTTATAATTGCACCTCCACCAATCTCGAAGACTGGAGTGCCTTCGGATTAATGATGGATTTGGCAATGATGGGCTGTGGTACTGGAGCCGTCCTAGAACCACAATTTATTAACCAGTTGCCCCCCATCCGTAATCAACTGAATATCACTGTAAAAGGTGAAATTGGCAGCACTCCTGTGCAACAGCGACGTGAATATACTCAAACTCATATAGAAGGCAATAATGTCACTATTCACGTTGGAGATAGCCGTGAAGGTTGGGTTGAATCATATCAAACCCTGTTAGAACTCTCCACTGACGAACAATTTTCAGCAGAAGTAAAAGTATTAGTTGATATCAGTGATGTTAGAAAAGCGGGAGAAACTCTCAACGGCTTTGGAGGAGTTGCTAATCCTGTAAAATTGCCTGTACTGTATCAGGGTTGTGCATCTATTCTCAATAAAGCTAGGGGAAGACAATTAAATTCAGTTGAATGCTGTCTATTAATTGACCAAGCCGCAGTAACAATTGTTGCAGGTAATATACGTAGAAGTGCGGGTATGCGTCAGTTTATTGCTGACGATCAACAAGGAGCCACTGCCAAAGATAACTTATGGCAGCAAGATGAAAGTGGCAATTGGCGAATCGATCCAGAGCGTGATGCACTTAGGATGGCAAACCATACCAGAGTTTTTCATCGTAAGCCAACCTTAGAAGAATGTCTGAATGCTGTCCGCAAACAGTATTATAGTGGCGAGGGAGCGATTCAATGGGCTGGTGAAGCCGTCGCGCGATCGAACATTGATTTGCTACCAACACAAGCTTTGAAAGTTGAGTTTTTACAAGCTTATGAACAAGGAACAGCAAAAGAGTGGTTAAAAGAACGCCATTCCAATCTTGATGCTAATGAGCTAGAACATCGTTTGCAGCGATATGCTTTAAATCCATGTGGTGAAATCATAGGCGCTAACTTCCATTGTGTGAGTGGCGATACTTTGCTCATCACTAGAGATGGAATACATAAAATCAAAGATGTTATCGGAAGTGAAATTGAGATTTGGAATGGTCAAAAATGGAGCCAAGTAACACCTTTTAAAACTGGTAGCGATACCTCCGGTGGGCTACGCCAACGCAAGCTGTATCGAGTCAAATTTGCAGATGGTACTTACTTAGATGCAACCGAATATCATCGCTTCTTTGTCAAAGACAGATTTGATAAAGAATACAAAGAAGTCCAAACAAAGGATTTGATGGATGTTAGTAGATATGCCATTCATACTGAGCCTTTTACTATTCAGCATGAAGATGGATTAAACATCGATCCAAATTATGCCTATACTTTGGGAATAGCTGTAGGAGATGGAACTACAGACCAAAATGGTAATGCCAAAGTTAGACTCTATAAACAGAAAGCAACTTTATCTGTAATCGGAAGTAAGTCTCCTGAAAGAAATTATGACTACTTACCGACTTTTACAGATGTAACAGACTTAGGTTTTTCTGGAGAATTTTTAAAGAGTTTAAAAACAAATCCAGAGTCACTGAATGTAATTGCTAGTTGGAATCGCCAAGCAATTCTGCACTTTATCGCTGGTTTAGCGGATACAGACGGCACAAATACACATAGCAATGGCATTAGGATTTACATCTCTGATTACGAACGTGCATATCGAGTGCAGTTATTACTAACTAAATGCGGTATCCGTTCTTCTTTAAATCTTTGCGCTCATAAAGGATCGGTAACTAATTATGGTGTTCGCAGCCAAGATTTGTATTACTTGCAAATTACTGACTGTAGACAAATTCCTTGCCAGCGTTTGGATGTAAGCAAAGGGTGTGATGCCAAACACAAAGGTAAATGGCAAATAGTTAGAGGTGTAGAAGAACTACCAGGTTTACACGATACTTATTGCTTCAATGAACCGGAATATCACAAAGGAGTATTTGGTAATACTTTAACCGGTAACTGCAATTTGTCAGAGGTTCACCTTAATCAAATAGATCCACGTAACTACAAAGAACAAGAAGAAGCTTTTACTGCTGGGGCGTTATCTGTAGCGGCACTTTTAAATCACAAATTCTTAGAACCACGCTATCAATACAGCCGTGAATTAGACCCAATTGTGGGAGTTTCCTTTACAGGTTTATTTGATTTCTTTGTCCATGCTTTTGGTGTTGATTGGCTGCGCTGGTGGGAAGCCGGAAGACCTGCAACTCCACAAGGATTGGCTTTCAAGCGTGAGGAAGAAAAATATCTCAGTTCTTGGAAAGATATTGTACATCGCGTGGTTTGGGATTATTGCGATCGCCATAATCTCAAACGTCCAAATCGCTGTACCACAGTCCAACCCAGTGGCACTAAGGCTTTGTTAACTAATGCTAGCTCAGGATGGCATCCCCCCAAAGCCCAAAGATTTATTCGCCGCATCACTTTCGGCAAAAATGATCCAGTAGCCTTAGCTTGTATTGACTACGGTTACAACGTCATTCCCTCGCAATCAGACAAAGATGAACAGGGCAATTTGCTCAACGATCCTTTTGATCCACGGGTGAGTGAATGGTTAGTAGAAATTCCGGTTTCTGTATCTTGGGCAGATTTACCAGGGGCTGATGAAATTGATGTTTCTAAGTTTTCAGTCTTAGCCCAATTTGATTTCGTCCTCCAGGTTCAACGCTGGTATGTGACTCACAATACATCAGCTACTTTGGAACTGCGTTCTGATGAAATCGAACCTTTGGCACAGAAAATCTACGAAACTATTCAGAGCGATCGCGGGTATATTTCAGCAGCCCTTTTAGCTCGTTTTGATGACCTGCAATCATTCCCACGTTTGCCATTTGAACCAATCGATAAACTAACCTACGAACGCTTGAATCAAGAAGTGAAATTACGGCGGAAAACTGATGATTTCTGTGCAGTCTTAAGCCGCTACGATTTAGGTGAAATGTCAGAAGCTGGCCCTAGTGGTTGTGATTCTGATAAATGTATGTTTCCCGATCGGGAACCAAGTTCGTAAGGTGAAATAACACCAACTTAGAGTAGGCACTATTTATCTATTAGAATAAACAGCAGTGGTTTTATATAATATTTAACCACTGCTTTTTTATTCCTTTCCCTTACCCCTTCCTCAGTCAATAGGGTTCAGTTAACACAATGAAAGCTTACGAAATTCAAAGTAACGGCGGGATTAATGCGATCGCATTAATCGATCGCGCTGAACCAAAACCAACTGCGGGACAAGTTCTTATTCAAGTCAAAGCAACATCCCTAAATTACCGCGATTTACTCGTCGCTGAGGGTGCTTACGGCGCTGGACAGAAATATCCGTTAATTCCCCTATCTGACGGTGCGGGGGAAGTTGTGGCGGTGGGGGAAGGTGTGAAAAGGGTGAAAATAGGCGATCGCGTTGCTGGTATTTTCTTTCAAAATTGGATTTATGGCTCTTTAACCAAAGAGAAAATGAAATCCGATCTCGGAGGTGGTATTGATGGAATGCTGGCTGAGTATGTCGTATTACACCAAGATGGTTTGGTAATATTGCCTGACTATCTATCCTACATTGAAGGGGCAACTTTACCCTGTGCAGCAGTCACAGCTTGGCACGCACTAGTGACAAAAGGCAATATTGGCGTAGGTGATAGTGTTTTATTACTCGGTACAGGGGGAGTTTCGATTTTTGCTCTCCAGTTCGCCAAGATACATGGTGCAAGAGCGATTATAACTTCTAGCAGTGATGAGAAATTGGCGCGAGCAAAACAGCTTGGTGCTGACGAAACAATCAACTACAAAACAACACCAGATTGGGAAAAGCAAGTTTACCAATTAACGAATCGCACAGGTGTAGATCGTGTAATTGAGGTAGGCGGTGCAGGTACCCTGCCAAAATCGCTACAAGCAGTCCGCATTGGGGGAGGTATTAGCTTGATTGGCGTATTATCAGGTAGAGGAAGTGAAATTGACCCTATGCCAATACTTTTTAAGAGTTTAACAGTTCAGGGCATTTATGTTGGCAGTCGGGAAATGTTTGAGGCGATGAATCAGGCTATGCAACAGCATCAAATTAAACCAATTATCGATCGAGTTTTTGGTTTTGCTGAGGCACGAGAAGCTTACAGCTATCTCAAAAGTGCGGCTCACTTTGGGAAAATCGTAATTGGTAATTCATAATTTTAAAGAGTTTAATCAATACTATTCGGTTAAGGCAAGAGACGCGATGAATCGCCGTCTCTACAATAATCAGTCTTTTGTAGAGACGGCGATTTATCGCGTCTTTACGATCTATAATTTCCATCAAAAAACATTAACCGAACCGTATTGAGTGTTTAATTCTATGTTCAAGTAAGAATTTAAACCCCACTTGAACATAGAATTACGTTTAAACAGCAGCGAGAGTAGGCGCAGCAAATTTAGCATATCGCTCTATGTAGAATTCCTTAGAGTGAGCGATCGCTTTCACAGATTCACGCTCTTTCAAAGCATGTTTCCACTGGCGTACACGGGTAAACTCTTCTGGTATCCCAAAACCACGATATTGCTTCAATGCAGCCCAGCGCTCAAACCAGGGAAAATAGGTGAAATCGACCAAACTGATAGATTCACCAAACCAGTAAGGGCCTTCCCCAGATAGTTTTGCCAAGCCTTCGTTTTCAATGAATTCCAGGTGTTTGGATAGTTCCTGTTTAGCTTCTTCTTGTTTTTGAGGATCTGAACTCCGCAGTAGGGTAGAAAAAGCGGGAACGAATCTGGTGTTAGCAAAATCAATCCAAATACGAGCCTGTGCCCTTGCAATGGGGCTGCTGGGTAACAGTGGTGGATTGGGAAATACCTCATCAAGATACTCGTTAATTACTGCTGATTCCCAAACTCGGTTATCGCCATGAGTTAGTGCAGGTACTTTACCATAAGGAGAAACTTTGGTAAAACCTTCAGGCTTATTCTGCAAATCAATCTCAATCAAATCGAAGTCAATGCCCTTCTCTTGGAGTACCAACCGGGTACGGTGAGCATAAGGACAAACAACCGCACTGTATACTTTGATTTGGGCCATGTTTAAGTTCCTTCGTAAATAGGACTTGTTAATCGGCATTGGGAATTGAATTTTCATCCAAAATCCCAAATCTTGAATTGTTAGTATTCTGAAGTCCAGTAGGATTTAGATGTGGCGAAAAACTTCAAACACTAACCAAACTTTGAATATGAGAAGTTCGTAGTAAGGACTTTAGTCCTTAATTTTCTAAGCACTGAAGTGCTTACTACAAACTCTCAAAACTAGCTTGAAAAAATACTAAAGCCAAGGTATCTCTTCAGGTGCATAACGAAAGGCGCGGAAAACTGTATTTTGCTCTCCACGAGTTACAGGCGATTTCTCACCTGGAATATTCCTAACTGCAAAGTGGGGATTAATGTATTCCCAAACAATCTCTCCTGCAACTGTCACCTCGAATATCCGGCCGTAAGCACCTTCTGTAATCAAGGTATTGCCATTCGCTAAACGTTGCGCTCCTGATATGTATGCACTAAAGAAGTTTTGAGGCGGGTTGTCGGTGTATTCCCAAACTATCTCTTTAGTTTGACGATTTACCTCAATCACACGGGAGAAATTAAGAGCAATGTTACGACGATGTGCGCCATTGTCGAAAATCAGGATATTACCGTTAGCTAGTTCGTTGGGAAAGTGCTGCTGTGCCAGTACGTCATCGCCCAACGTCCAAATAATTTCTCCGGTTTTGCGATCGATAATCACTACTGTGGAGATATTACGAAAGCTCACTATAATGTTGCCATCAGCGAGTTCCCCCACAGTATTCCCATGAGTCCATTCGTGTCGATGATCCTGGGGTGTAATGGTAAATATATCTGGATCGAGGTGTTCGTGAGCGTGCCAAGTCCAGACAATTTCACCTCCTGGAGTCACTTCATAAAGCACATCAGCATAGATATTCCCATCTGGTTCTGTACCTGCTACGCCGCCTTTGATGCGAGGAACTAACGACTGGGGTATCTTTTCAATGGCGAGTAAAATTGTGTTGCCATTGGCTAATCTGCGTCCATCGTGATGATGATCTGGATGCTTATATTCCCAAATAATATTTCCTTTGGAATCTGCCTCTAAAACAACACCACTTTTAAATGCAGCCCACAAAGCAAAACGTAGTGGTTCTTCTGGTGGAGTTTTACCATTATAAAAAAGGTTGCCATTAGGCAAGAGATAACCGTATAACCCTGGTGGATATGACAGATTCCACTGGTGTACTACTTCTCCTTCTAAATTCAGAAGGTAGACTTCACCTTTACCTGTTAGGGGTGTGAAAAGTGTATATCCTTTGAATGCTTTTTCGGGATTGTAAGCTTTTAAACCAGTACCTCGACGACGAATAGTATTCTGGTCAACTGATGTTGCTGTAAAAGTCATATTCTACCTACTTAACTATTATGGTGCTGGGTTTGGAGATTGAGCATGAACTATATCTAACTCTTCCAAAATGTCTTTATTGATAACTACATTTACACTTTCCAAATTTTCTTTGAGTTGTTCTAATGTCGTAGCACCAATAATTGTGCTAGACACAAACCAACGACTCCGCACGAATGCCAAAGCCAGATGTTCTGGACTTAGTTGATGGCGCTTGGCAATTTCTACATAAGCTGCTACGGCTTGACTGACTTTTGGTTTTAAGTAGCGCTGACCAAAATTTTCAAACAAAGTGACTCTTGCTTTCTCTGGTTTGCCGTTTAGGTATTTACCAGTCAAGAAGCCAAATGCTAAAGGACTATAAGCTAGTAACCCGATTTCTTCGTGATAAGCTGCTTCTGCTAAGGCTCCATCAAATACTCGATTCAGTAAGTTATAAGCATTTTGAATCGAGACAACTTTGGGCAATCCTAATTGTTTAGCAGCGTTACTAAATTGGGCAACTCCCCAAGGTGTCTCATTACTCAAACCGATATAGCGAATTTTTCCCGCCTTAATTACGTCGGCAAAAACTGCTAACTGTTCAGTTATAGGAACCGTTTCTCCCACTTGAGTTGGATCGAATACCGTTTGTCCAAACCGTGGCACATAGCGATCGGGCCAGTGGATTTGGTACAGATCGATATAATCTGTCTGTAATCTTTTTAAACTATCATCTACGGCTTGTTTGATATTATCACGGTCTATTGCTTTGGCTCCTCCACGCAACCATTTAAAGCCTCTTCCAGGGCCAGCAATTTTAGTAGCTATAATCAGTTGCTCTCTTTGTTGACGCTTTAACCATTCCCCAATGTACGTTTCAGTTAATCCATAAGTTTCGGCACTTGTTGGAACTGGGTACATCTCCGCGGCATCAATAAAGTTAACTCCCTGGGCAATAGAATAATCTAGCTGTTCGTGGGCTTCTTCAATAGTATTTTGCTGTCCATAAGTCATAGTACCTAGACATATTTCAGAAACTTTTAAGTCACTCTTGCCAAGTGAATTATACTTCATTTTTTGTAGTCATTTTAAGTTGGAGAATCAGATTTTTTTTTAAAAAATATCACAGGACGTTGTATTCCAAAGTGTATTAACTACCAATCATCGATAACATTTGCCCAATAAAAAACAGAAGGTAATTTCTTGATTTTAAAGACTGTAAAATTTGCATCACACTCGTTTTTAGGAGATGTTTCTCATAGAGATTTTGTTTACAACTCTCTTTTCATCACAACAACAATAGTTTGGCAATGAGCCAATATATAAAATCTCTATTTACATATATACACCACCATTCCGATAGATAAATCGTATTAAATAGGTATAGTTCTTTCTTATTACATAGATAAACTAGATAAGTAAGCTAGATTGAAGTAATATAAACTCTAAAAATGTAGCAAAAAATACTTGCTTTTTTAGTGTTTTTGTAAACTGACTATTTTAGCCTGAGCAATACTACTGTAAACCAATATGTTTACAGTAGTATATCAAGAATTCTTAAGATTTTTCTGAAATCGAACTCGCGCAAGGATGTGCTTGCAACCATCTTCATCCAATAGAAGAACGCCTAGCTCGTTTGCTTCTCACCGTTTCTGACGGTTTGCAAGCAGAAGATTTTCCGCTCACACAAGAATTTATCGCCTAGATGCTGGGTGTACAGCGCTCCGGGGTGACAGTAGCAGCTAGCACTCTGAGCCGAGCCGGAATGATTCGCTATCAGAGCGGTCAAATTAACATCCTGAAGCGAGAGGATTTATAAGCAACTTCTTGCGAGTGTTATCGAGTCATACAAAACGAATTTGCTCGGTTGCTGGGGAATCAGCCAAGGCGCGATCGCAGATGAATAAGCTATTTTCAGTTACTATGTCCGAAACCGGAATATAAAGGACTTTAGTTCAAGGCAGGCTAAGGTTCATCGAACTCAGGTTAATTTTATTTATTTTTTCTTAATTTCGCTACTAGTAAAAACCTTTTAAAAGGCTGCTGATATAAAATATACTAAGAATAAATACAGAGAACTACTAGGTTGTTCTCTGTGAGTAATCATTTTTTCATATAAAAGGGTGCATTATGGAATATCTTGCTTATTCTCACATGTTTATTGCTCAGGAAGAGGCATCTGGAAAGACAAAATATAATCCGCCTAAATCTCAATTAAATGCGGAAATACCTCTGAAATCTTCTGACATAGTTATTACTAAAAAACAGGCATCTGGAATCAGCAAGTCTAAATTTAATTGGCAAAAACTTCTTAAATCTTCAGCTTGGTTAGCTTTAGCTGGTGTTGGTGTATTACTTATTGTTGCTGCCCAAATTCAAGTCAGTTCGGCTGCTTATGTAAAGACTAATGGTAGCTGTTTACGTATCCGTACAGGCCCAAGCACTAACTACTCTTATGTGGATTGTGTATCAAATGGTGCAACCCTTCCCGCAATTGAAAGGTATGAAAATGGTTTTGCTAGGCTTACTACGGGTAGATACGTTTTTGCTCGATGGGTTGGTGATAAACCGAACAATCCTACTACAAGTAGTCCTATTGGTAGTCCTAGTGGTAGTCTTGGTGGCGTTGGGGGTTCAGTGACTCTTACTCCTGGTTCTAGAGGTCAGCTTGTGAGAGACGTTCAGACAGCTTTAGGTAATCTCAGGGTTGATGGAATTTACGGTCAAGAAACTGTTAACCAAGTCCGAAGCTTTCAAGCAAGTAAAGGTCTACTTGTAGATGGTGTAGTGGGCCCCGAAACTAGAGTAGCTCTAGGTATTTAGAAGTTAGGCAGAATTTCACTCGCAATTGCAATAATCGAACAGCGACAACAGCCAAAAAACTCAGTAATATTAAGAGTCTTTTACGTATCGTCGCTGTTCGTATTGCTCTCCTTTGATATATTGTTAACTTTGATTGCTTGCACACCAGCCAAAATGAAATTAACTGCTGCTTGAGTATGTTGCTCAATCATTTCTGGACTCAGCAGTTGCAAATCGGGTCTAGTATGTTTGATATTTTCATAGGCGTTGAAGTACATATTACAAACTCCAATAATATGCAGAGTGGTGAGAAATGGATCGATCTGACGGAAACAACCTTCCGCCATTCCTCGCTCTAAAATATTGATGAGATAGCTAAAATTTTCTTGCCAATTCCCCTGTTTGAAATACTTTCCCTGATTTTGGTTTGCTTCTTGAAACCAAAGCATTCCTCTGTGCGGGTGAGCAGCCTCGTAAGCGATCGCTCCCTTAACTAGTATCTTCAACGCCTCCTCTGGTGGGAACCGATCGAGATTTAGCTGCTCGAACCCTTCGTGCATCTCCACCGCCGGACGTTGCAGAACAGCTTGATATAGCCCTTCTTTACTCTGGAAGTAGTAGTAAATCATCGCTGTGGTGACACCTGCACCTCTAGCGATCGCCTCTGTCCGCGCCCCTTGAAGTCCATTTCTGGCAAACTCCACTTCCGCCGCATCGAGAATCTGCTTTTTCGTCGCCTCTGCATCGCGCACCTGACGCGGCTTTTTAGATGAGAATTTAGACTCCGTTGAACGACCCACGTTGCTCCATCATCATAACCAAAATATATTAACTAAAAAATTGGTTAGTAGTTGACATAGAAGATGAAATTTATTAAATTAATATTTACTAACTAAAAAATTAGTTAGTTGTCTGACTTATCCATGCAGTAGCCAAACTTAGCCGAGCTTATGCCTGGTACAGTCAGTTCGTCCATTGCAGACAAGACTTAAATTATCCCAATTTACATTCAGATGTAGGACAGGCGACACCAGCTTGTTTACAACTTTTAAGTTTCAATATTTCGTTACCTTTTGCTAACGCATCTAGCGAATTTTCAATAAATTATCAATATTTTGGAGGAAAAATGAAACCAATTTTACCTGGTGCGCCTTGGTTAATCGCGCACAAATCTACATTAGGAGTGAATAAACCTAATAAAATTACTTTAAACGGACAGGATTATGTTATTTGGCAAAACCAAAAAGGTGAATTTTTTGCCCTTGATAACATCTGCCCCCACATGCAAGCACCCTTATCAGATGGTTGGGTTTGTCAAGAGAGAGATACTATTACTTGCCCTTTTCATGCACTAGAATTTGATGGACAAGGCAGACTACAGCAAGGAGAAAAAAAGGATAATCAGCCTATTACCAAACCATTAGAGCTAATTATTAGCAATGATTGTCTCTGGACTTATGGCGGATTTGCACCAAAATTGCCCATCCCAGATTTGCATCAAAAAATTGTCGATGAATACGAGTTCCTGGGAGTAACTGGAGATAAAAGTATTCAGGGTGACTTTTTGAGCAACCTGATGGTTAATTATGATTATAACCATCAAAATGGAACTCACAAAGAACTATTTAAAATTAAATATTGTCATGTAAATTCTTTTGAAGAAAAAGGATACTATGCCACAATCAAACAAGATTTGAGGAGAGATGATAATACACTAGGAGAAATTATTAAAAACCCCGTTTTAGGCATTTTTCCTAAAAATCTCACTAACACACTCGAATACGCTTTTCCTTCAACTACTGCTTTTTTTACTAAAACGCCGATTGGTGATATTGCTCAAATTCATATTCTCTACCCGGAAACAGATAAAATCACCAAGACGTTTATTTTGATGTATGCCAAAGTAGTCAATCCTTTGATGAAATTTCTATTCAAAAATTCCGTTTTAAAAGTAGCCGCAACTGTGATTGAACAGGATACAGGTGCAGTTGAAAGTTTGTATCCTCGGCAAAAATCAAAAATTAGATTACCAAATGAAGAAATTATGTTCTACGCAGAAAAACTCTACCATGATTGGTAATTTTGATTTACAAAACCTAACTGCGCTTTACAATTAAGTAGATACTGTAGCTAATTACTGCTGGAGGTAGTTAAATATGCGGCAGCTAAAATCCGCCGAGTCAATGCCTGGTAGCTATGGCTTGCCCATTTTGGGGGAGACTTTAGAAATATTTCGGGATTCGGAACTGTATATATGGCGAAGATTCCAGCAGCATGGTTCAGTTTTTAAGACGAGCGTGATGGGACGTAAACGCGCTTATTTAATTGGCCCTGATGCTAATCGGTTGGTGCTGGTGGAACAGGCGGAAAATATGTCGTCGCGGATAGGGTGGTATTTTTTGGAATCGACATTTGGCAACAATATTTTATTACAAGATGGGGAAGAACATCGGCTAACTCGTCGCTTAATGTATCCAGCATTTCATGGAAAAGCGATCGCTACATACTTCGACACCATCCAAAATATTGTCCAAGATTTCCTCAAAGATTGGGGAGAACAGGGAACGATTTCCTTAAATTCTAGTTTCCGCCAGCTTACCCTGATGGTTGCGACTCGCCTATTCTTGGGAAGTCAGAACAAGAGCGAAGTTGAGCAAACCAGTCAGTGGTTTACGCAACTGCTAGATAGCAGTATGGCGATCCTCAAATGGAATGTCCCTTTTACTTTATATGGTCGCGGTCAAAATGCTAGGGGTAAGTTAGTGGCTTTCTTACGTCAAGCGATCGCCCAGCGTACTGAGCAGGGTAACTTAGAGCAATCAAAAGATGTTTTGGGATTGCTACTAGCAGCTGTTGATGAAGATGGTAATAAGTTGAGCGAAACACAGGTAATCAACGAAGCCTTATTATTGCTATTTGCTGGACATGAGACAACAGCCTCATTACTGACTTGGGTAATATTTGAATTAGGTAATCACCCAGAATGGCGATCGCGACTGCGCCAAGAACAATTAGCAGTTGTGGGAGATAATCCCCTGAGTCTATCCCATCTCAAACAACTTCCACAGTTAACCAACGTGTTAAAAGAAACAGAAAGGCTATATCCGCCAGTGTATGCCTATAATCGTGGTGTCCTCAAGGATATTGAGTATGCAGGCTATCGCATCCCAGCAGGTTGGTTTGTGACTATTTCGCCGATGCTGACTCACCGTTTACCAGAACTGTACACCAACCCCGATGGCTTCGACCCCGATCGCTTTGCACCACCTCGCGAAGAAGATAAAAAGCATCCTTTGGCACTAATGGGTTTTGGTTATGGTTCGCACAGTTGTTTAGGTATGGAATTTGCCCAAATGGAAATGAAAATTGTGCTTTCCACACTGCTTCGTCATTACGACTGGACAGTAAAACCAGATTATTCTGCGATCGCTCCAGTTCGTCAACCTTCTAAAGTTAAAGATACTCTACAAGCATATATTGAGCCTTTAAGTAGCAACCTAAGTATTTAAAGTGACATAAAGTTCGATTTTGTGCATAAACCGAAAGTTAAGCAGAACTCTTACAACCCTTTCAAGCAGTGTTATACGGTTCAGTTTCTAAAATCGTCAAGTTTGGATAATTACCCAAGAGAGTACTAGAGAATTATATGATGTTGATGGTATTCGGATTAAGGAAATTTCAGTGCAAAATTTAATTCAGATATTTAATAAAAGATTGTACTCAGATGCCTTTGAAGAAGATGAATTATCTGCACAACTTGCAGTAATT
Source organism: Nostoc sp. 'Peltigera membranacea cyanobiont' 213 (assembly GCF_002245975.1). Classification (NCBI taxonomy): domain Bacteria; kingdom Bacillati; phylum Cyanobacteriota; class Cyanophyceae; order Nostocales; family Nostocaceae; genus Nostoc; species Nostoc sp. 'Peltigera membranacea cyanobiont' 213. The sequence continues at coordinate 15,948 of NZ_NOLI01000032.1, forward strand.
GATAAAACTTGATTTTACTCTTTTATGACACTTACTCCAATTTATAAAATCTAAGTATTTGTAGGGTGTGTTAGACGGAACGTCGTAACGCACCATCCCGATCTGATGGTGCGTTACGCTACGCTAACGCACCCTACCTAAGATTTCAAAAATCAAATACTAGTCCTATAGAAGCTCATCTAGATAGATGGTCAACCTAGTATGTCAACCAAGTGCTACGCTACAGTTAGCAAGATTGAGAGGCAACTATGACTGCCCTGATTCTAAACCTCAGCCCCACCATTGAACTAACAGATGAGCAGTTCTTCCAACTGTGTCAAAATAATCGAGATTTGCGACTTGAGCGCACGGCAGAGGGAGAATTAATTATCATGCCACCAACTGGATGGGAAAGCGGAAATCGCAATAGTAGACTCACACAGCGTTTAGGTAATTGGGCTGACGCTGATGGCACAGGTTTGGCTTTTGACTCCTCAACGGGTTTTAAGCTCCCCAATGGTGCAAATCGTTCTCCTGATGCATCCTGGGTAAGCCAGGAGCGATTAGAAGCCCTGAACCCAGACCCCGACAAATTCCTGCCACTCGCTCCCGATTTTGCGGTAGAATTGCGCTCTGCTTCAGACAGCTTAAAGACTGTGCAACAAAAAATGCAGGAGTATATTGACAATGGTGTGCGTTTAGGCTGGCTGATCGATCCGCAAAACCAACAGGTGGAAATTTACCGCCCAGGAAGGGATATTGAGATTTTGCGATCGCCTACTAGCTTATCAGGAGAGGATGTATTGCCTGGATTTATACTGGATTTGGCACAGATTTTGGGTTAAGCGATCGCTCTTTCTCAATTCCAATTTTTGTGTGCCTAAAAACCTTTCTCGTGCGACCCTGAAAAGACAAGAGAATAGTGATAACGGCATATCATATTAAGCTGAAAATATTTTAATTTGCATCCTCCAAAAAATAAATCTCTTGTGGGGTGGGCAACATGAGCGCCCTAGCTGTGCAAATTAAATGCACGACAGCTTAACTGATATTTTTTATTTCTAATAACCAATTCCCAACGTCAGCAGAAAGTTTTGCTTAATACGATTTTTTCTAGTCTGCGATCCCTTTCACCACCAAAATAAATTAGCCATCTCCTATCACTGATTCCAGTTCTGGAGACAGAGAATGTGTGTCTCTGAATGTTGAAGCAGGCAAGTAAACTGTAAATTGAGTCCCTCTGCCTACCTGACTGTAAACATTTACAAAACCACCGTGATTCTTAATGATACCCAACGCCGTGGAAAGTCCTAAACCTGTACCTTTGCCTACCTCTTTGGTGGTAAAAAATGGTTCAAAAATCCGTTGCTGGACTTCCAACGACATCCCCATACCAGTATCTGTCACCACGATCGCAATATAAGAACCTACTTTAGCATCAATATTTATCTGGGCAGAATGTTCGCCAATCACCAGATTTTCTGCTGCAATCCTCAATATACCGCCATTGGGCATGGCATCGCGGGCATTGACTACTAGATTTATCAGCACCTGATGTATTTGAGTTGTGTCTCCACGGACATACCACAGATTTTTAGGGATATCTACCTGACAGATGATAGATTTGGGAAACGTTTGAGCGATAATTTGCTCCATTTCTGCCATCAAAGGCTGAATTTGCACAATTGTCCGTTTGCCTTCAATACCCCGTGCAAAAGACAATACTTGTTTGAGCAAATTAGCACCGCGTTTAACATTATTTTCTAAAGTTTGCAGTATTTGCTGACTCTGCGAATCAGGCAATTTCTTCTGCAATATTTGAACTGACATTAAAATTGGGGATAGTATATTGTTGAGATCGTGGACGATACCGCCAGCTAACGTACCGATACTTTCCAAACGTTGCGATCGCAGAAGTTGAGCTTCCAGTTGTTTCTGCTGCGTAATCTCGGTGTTTACACTCAAAATCGACTTAGTTTGTCCATTATCATCTCGAATCAGTATCCACCGACTTTCAACGATAATTACTTTACCTTCCTTTGTCAGTTGATGCAACTCACCCCGCCACTCACCTGTATTTATCACTTTCAAGTAAGCATCTTCTAGCTGTGGTGAAATATCTTTATACAAAAGTTGCAAAACATTCTTACCCACAACTTCTTCAGCTTTCCAGCCATACAGACGTTCAGCACCTTGATTCCAAAACAAAATTTGGTTGTGGATATTTCGTACAATAATCCCCTCAGTTGATACATCCAGCAGCAACCCTTGTTCGCGGATTTTCTGTTCTGCGTGTTTTTGCTGGGTTATATCTCGCATCAGTGCCAAATGGATGAATGTACCATCAGATTCGTTACGCAGTGGTACAGCATGACTTTCCATGTAGCGACGAGTACCTTTAAATCCGACAATTTCAAACTCCAAAGTCCCTTTGTTACCTTGGCAGATACTTTTATGCAAGTTCGCAAAAGCCGCTCTATATTCTGGTACAATTACAGCATCAATTGGTTTACCAATTAATACATCAGCACTTTCCACTTCCATCATTGCCAACCCTTCGGCATTAATTTCTAAAAGGGTGCCATCCTTAGCAATTAACTTGATGCATTCTGGTTCTGCATCTATCATGGCTCGTAAACGGTTTTCGCTTTGGCGTAGTGCCAGTTCCGTCTGCTGAAGTTGTCTGATATAATGCCACAACAAATCATACAGCAGCGCCACTAACACCAAATCCACAATAGCAGCGATAAAAAATGTAACTACTGCCTTTTGGGAATTTGCTTGCGACTGCTGCATTCCCTGATGTAATAAATTTTGCTCTACCTCTAAGGAGTCGTGAATAAGCTGTTGGATTTCTTTACTGCTTTGGTTGTCTTTATCAGATAAGATTCGCTTCTTAACTGCTTCAAATCCCTGATTTTGTCTGAGGTAAATTTCTTGTTGCAGAATGTCGAGCCTACTGGTAATTTTCGGCTCCAGCAAAGAAATCCACTGCTGCTTTTGATGGTTATTAGCAGTTAACTTACGGAGAATTTGAATATTGCGATTAGTTTGTTGATCGGCTGCAAGATAAGTTTTGAGATCGTCTGCATCTACTGTAATTAGGTAATTACGTTGTGCCGTTTCAGTATCTTTGAGTGTAGATTGAATCTTTTCAACTTGAGTAATAACTTCATAAGAAGATGTCACCCATTCCTGGTTGTGAATCAGCTTCACAGTATTGCTATAAGAGACTACAGCATTAGTAAATACAATTGCCAAGGCTAAGACGAATATTGCTTTTAGCTTTTGGACTCGATACCATTTTTTGATCGTGCGATCGCCTTTTCTGCGGCAGATGACATCCATCAGTTAAAATTTAAAATTAAAAGCAGATACTGAGAATATTTTAATGATTGTGACAGCACGGGTAACAAAATACAATCTCTTAAAGTTGTAAATATTTGGATTTTTTGGGATGATCATTTATACGTAATAGTCACAAATAAATCCGCTAGCTTTTCATATAAATTCATTTTTACAGTATGTGGGCAATGCAGTTTAGATCGGATAAATTGCCTATTAACAAAGAGTAGGCAAGAATACCAAAAATCACTAATGACCAAACCACCACGTTGTATTGTCTGCAAGACAACTTTTTTACAGGGTCATAACTTTTACACTAGACTCTGTGTTGAGTGTGGAAATCTTAACTTCAGCAAGCGTCAGCAAAGTGCTGATTTACGGGGTATGATTGCCGTTGTCACAGGAGCTAGGGTAAATATTGGTCATGGGGTAGCGTTGAGACTGTTGCGAGATGGTGCAACTGCGATCGCAACAAGCCGTTTTCCCCATGACGCGGCAAAAAGGTACGCAGCAGAACCAGATTTTCTAGAATGGCAACATCGTTTACAAGTTTACGGACTGGATTTGCGCCATCTCCATAGTGTTGAGCAATTTACCCAACACGTTTGCCAGTTTTACCCGCGACTCGACATTATTATCAATAATGCCGCACAAACAGTGCGTCGTCCGCCTGCTTTTTATCGTCATTTAATTGAGTTTGAATCACTGTCTTTCGGGGAACTACCGCCAGAAATACAGGGGTTAGTAAGCCATAATCATGCGGTAAACACTGAGAATCCGGCGCTATTAGCTAGTACAGAAGAAAAACAAGCCATATTTACCGAAAATTCTGCTTTCCTCTCCCAGATTCCTTTGATTCCCCAAGACAGCATAGATAATTCGGCTTTTTTCCCTTTAGGAGAGTATACCGGTGATGGGCAACAACTGGACTTGCGTCCTTTTAATAGCTGGCTGATGAAGGATGAGCAAGTTAGCATTTTAGAATTATTGGAAGTGCATATAATTAATGCGATCGCTCCATTTATCATTAACAGCAGACTCAAGCCATTAATGAGCAACTACAAAGAGACTAACAAATATATCATTAATGTTTCTTCAATGGAAGGGCGATTTAACGATGTTGAGAAACCCTGGCGACATCCCCACACCAATATGGCAAAGGCTGCTCTCAATCAAATGACCCGTACCTGTGCCAAAGAATACGCCAAACATCGTATTTTTATGAATGCAGTAGACCCTGGATGGATTAGCTTCCAACACCCTTATAATCAAGCGAAATCGATGCAAGAAGGTGGCGTTTACCCTCCCTTTGATATCAATGATGCGGCTGCACGCATTTGTGACCCAATTTATCTAGGAATCAACCAAGGTAAAACACCTTTTGCTAAATTATTTAAAGACTATACAGAAACAGATTGGTAATTTCTGGCAGTGTAGCTTAATGGTAAAGTGTCCGCCTGTTCAAGGCGAAAGATAGCCGTTCGATTCGGTTCGCTGCCCCGGCAACGTAGTTCAAACAGTAGAATTCCTTGGAGCATACCAGGAGATACGGGTGTAATTCCCGTCGTTGCCCTTTTTGCGAGAGGATAATGGCGAGTCTTTTTCCGCTTCAAGATATTCCGATCGATTGACAACTAAGTGTTTTGAGAGTGCCTTTCGAGGAAGTTTGAAAAGTTCTCTTTTCGGTAGCAAAACGTTGGAGATACCCCTAAATACCCCGATAAATTGCAGGAATTTTATTCTTGACATGATTCACCCGATGTGTTAATAATAGTAGTTTGTGGAAACTTTACTTCTTAATATAAGCTCTTGGCTAACGTCATTGTCATAGGTGCCCAATGGGGCGATGAAGGAAAAGGTAAAATAACTGACTTACTCAGCCGTTCCGCAGATGTTGTGGTGCGTTACCAAGGGGGTGTCAATGCTGGACACACGATTGTAGTTAAAGGTCAGACCTTTAAACTGCACTTGATTCCCTCTGGTATTTTGTATCCAAATACCGATTGCATTATCGGCTGTGGAACAGTGATCGATCCACAGGTTTTGATCGCAGAAATCGACCAATTAAAAGAACTAAATATTTCCACTGACCACCTGCTGATATCTGAGACAGCCCACGTAACGATGCCTTATCATCGATTGATTGACCAGGCATCGGAAGAAAGACGGGGAAGCCATAAGATCGGCACAACAGGTCGGGGCATTGGGCCGACTTATGCTGATAAATCTGAACGTACAGGCATTCGGGTTTTAGACTTGATGAACCCGGATGAGCTACGCGAGCAGTTGGAGTGGACGATTAATTATAAAAACCTCATTTTAGAAAAGCTTTACAACTTGCCGCCTCTAGATGCACAAGAGGTGATTGAGGAGTATTTGGGATATGCAGAACGGTTGCGCCCTTACGTTATTGATACATCGTTAAAAATATCCGATGCGATTCAGCGACGGCGCAATATTTTGTTTGAAGGCGCACAAGGTACGCTCCTGGACTTAGATCACGGAACTTATCCTTATGTCACCTCCTCTAACCCTGTGGCGGGTGGGGCTTGCGTTGGTACTGGGGTAGGTCCGACAATGATTGATCGGGTAATTGGAGTGTCGAAAGCCTATACAACCCGTGTAGGGGAGGGGCCATTTCCCACGGAATTGCATGGAGAGTTGGGAGAATTGTTGTGCGATCGCGGTGCCGAATTTGGCACAACCACCGGACGCAAACGGCGGTGCGGCTGGTTTGATGCGGTCATTGGTCGCTATGCCGTGCGGATTAACGGCATGGATTGTATGGCGCTGACTAAACTGGATGTCCTCGATGAATTAGAGTCAATCCAAGTTTGTGTAGCTTATGACATAGATGGCCGACGCAGCGAACACTTCCCCACAAGTTCTCGTCAATTTGCTAGATGTCGGCCCATCTACAAAACCTTACCAGGCTGGAAAGTGTCAACAACTGACTGCCGCACCCTGGAAGACTTGCCACAGCAAGCACTGGACTATCTAAAATTCCTCGCCGAATTAATGGAAGTCCCGATCGCGATCGTCTCACTAGGAGCAAGCCGCGATCAAACAATAATCGTAGAAGACCCCATCCACGGGCCCAAACGCGCTTTATTGCAGGCTGACGGCACACCTGCTACCTTGCTAAGTGCGTGAATTAGTCATTGGTCATTAGTCATTGGTCATTAGCAAATGACAACTGACAAATGACTAATGACAACTAACAACTGACAACTGACAAAGGACAACTTCTATGGCTATTACAGTCGAATCTCAAAAACGTCCAGAAGGCAGCAAGCCAAGAGCTTTGCGCCGTTCTGGATTGATACCTGGCAATTTGTATGGTCATAAGGGTACAGAGTCAATTTCTTTGACTATTGATGCTAAAACCGTTGAGCGCTTGCTCAAAAGGGTTTCAGTTAATAACACCTTGATTGAATTAAACATTGCTGATGCACCTTGGCGCGGCAAAACGCTACTGCGGGAACTTCAGATCCATCCAGCAAAAGGTACGCCCTATCACCTCAGCTTTTTCGCGGTTGCTGGTCACGGTGACACCACTGTAGAAGTACGTCTGCGTTTTGTGGGAACTGCCATTGGTGTTAAACAAGAAGGTGGTGTGTTAGACACCGTAATCTCCGAATTGCAAGTTAGTTGTGCGCCAGAAAACATCCCAGATGTAATTGAAATCGATGTCACTAACTTGCAAATTGGAGACAGTTTGAGTATTAGTGATATACCCTTTCCTGAAGGTGTAACACCTCTAGCTGAATCAGAGCGACTTGTTGTCAGTGTTTTGCCACCACAAATTAGTGCTGAAGATGCTGGGATAGAAACTGAAACTGAGGCAGCTTCTTAAGCTAGTTAAACTGTGTAATAATTTTTGATGACACCAGGGGGGAACCCCTGGTTTTTTTGTATTTGAACCGCAGAGGAATAGAAATGACAGAAGCGACTCTTCCAGTCTTAATTCAGCAAATGTTGCAGCCTGGATTTTATCCCCATGCGGTAACAGAACCCATTGAACTAATTCAAACTCACATTTCTTATGTGCTGCTGACTGGAGATTACGCTTATAAGCTGAAAAAACCGATGAATTTTGGCTTTTTGGACTTTTCCACCTTAGAGAAGCGGCAGCATTTTTGTCAGGAAGAGTTGCGGTTAAATCAGAGGGGTGCTGGTGAACTATATTTAGAAGTTTTGCCCATAACTCTGGTAAATGAGCAATACCAGTTAGGGGGAACTACCGAAGCTGTAGAATACGCGCTGAAAATGCGGCAATTTCCTCAAGAGTCGCTATTGAGTACATTTTTTGAACAGGGTAAATTAAATGAGACACTCCTAGATGAGTTGGGACGGGTGGTAGCTAAATACCATGCCGAAGCACAGACGAATGATTATATTCGCAGTTTTGGTGAAGTCCCAAAAGTCCGGGCTGCATTTGACGAGAATTATCAGCAAACTGAGAATTATATTGGTGGCCCTCAGACTCAAGCACAATTTACAGAAACAAAGCAATATACAGATAACTTTTTTGCAGAACGTCCAGAATTATTTGCTAGCAGAATTCACAACAACTATATTCGTGAATGTCACGGGGATTTACACCTGAGGAATATTGCCCTGTGGCACGATAAAATTTTGCTGTTTGATTGCATTGAGTTTAACGAGCCGTTTCGCTTTGTCGATGTGATGTACGATGTGGCGTTCACGGTGATGGATTTGGAAGCGCGGCAACGGAAAGACTTAGGTAATGCGTTTTTGAATGCCTACATAGAGCAAACTGGAGACTGGGAAGGTTTACAGGTGCTGCCTTTATATTTAAGTCGGCAGGCTTATGTTAGAGCGAAGGTGACATCATTTTTGCTAGGCGATCCGAGTGTACCTGCGACGGTAAAAGAAGAGGCGACAAAAACCGCCAGTGAGTATTATAAACAGGCTTGGGAGTACACTAAACCAAAGGTTGGAGAGCTAATTTTGATGTCAGGGTTGTCGGGTTCTGGTAAAAGTACCACAGCCAGACATTTAGCCCGTCAACAGGGAGCAATTCACCTGCGTTCTGATGCGGTGCGGAAACATTTAGGGGGAATTCCTCTGTGGGAAAAAGGTGGCGATGATTTATATACCCCTGATATGACCGAGAAAACCTACACAAGGCTGCTGGAATTGGGAATTATCCTGGCTAAACAAGGTTTTTCGGTGATTTTGGATGCCAAGTATGATAAACAGCAGTTACGGCAAGAAGCGATCGCTCAAGCTACAAAGCACGAAATTCCCTTTCAGATTATCCAATGCACAGCACCGCTAGAAGTTCTAAAAGAGCGTCTAAACAACCGCACTGGTGATATCGCTGATGCCACCGCCGATTTATTAGCTTCACAAATCAAACAAGCTGAACCTTTCACTGAAGAAGAACAAACCTACCTAAAGATTTTGGATACAACTCAAGTAATTCGTAATTCGTAATTGAATCGAAAATTACGAACTACGAATTAGTATGTAGTTAATAGCTTTTTTTACTGTATGGCAGACAAAAAGAACGACTTTTTTAGTATTTCTCCCAGCTTCTTTTCTCAGTTGTTATTTGGGGCATTTTTAACATTTATATTAGTAATGACCGGCTCTGCACCAGCCCTAAGTATCTTCTTAGGAATCATGGGCGGTTTCATCCTCAGCTGGATCGCAAGTTTAACCAACAATAGCACCCAGGCCCCAACTGTAGCCTCTTCTGATGGCGTTGATACAGGACTGAAATACTGGTTATTTTTCATGCTTGGCTTTGTCTATTTGGGGTATCCACCACCGATGAGTATCTTGCTAGGTGGAATAGGCGGTTTAGCTGGAGGCTGGATTACTGCTTGGTGGGGAAGTAAGGAAGAAACTAGAACTCAGTTGCAAGTTGAAGAATCAGAAGAGAGTGAAATTGAACCAACGAACGACAGGATCAACAAAAGGCAAATCAGAAGAACCGCCCGCCGTTACCGTCGCGCTCCTGGAAGTGGTTTCAATTTCAGGTTTTGGGAAAGGTAGGAACTGGGGGTTAGGGACTAGAGACTGGGGACTGGGGACTGGGAAAGGATTATTTTAATCTTGATACCCAGTCCCCAATCCTCAATCTCTAATCTTTAATACCCAATACCTAATCCTCAATATGTTTTTATATCTATCCAAATTACTACCACTATTTTTTTATCCACTCGGATTAGCCTGTGTCAGTTTGGTAGTGGCATTAGTTACATTGTGGAAACGACCGCGCACTGCGGCGATCGCAATTGCTTTTGCTCTAACTTTATTGCTATTTTGTAGTAATGCTTAGATCGCTAAATCATTGGTGCGATCGCTAGAATGGCAAAATCTTCCACTCGCCCAAATACCAAATGCAGAAGCAATTGTGGTTTTGGGTGGTGCAACTAAATCAGCTTTTTTCCCAAGACCTACCGTTGATTTGAGTGAATCAGGCGATCGCGTGATTTATGCCGCCCAACTATATCGCCAAAAAAAAGCGCCTATAATCATTCTTAGCGGAGGGCGCATTGATTGGCGTGGTAGCGGTTCGCCAGAATCGGCAGATATGGCAACAATACTCACATCTATTGGTATTCCATCTGAGGCGATCGTTCAGGAAACTGAATCTCTTAATACTTATCAAAATGCTGTAAATGTCCGAAAAATTTTAGAATCTCGTAATATTAAACAGGTATTATTAGTTACTTCGGCAATGCACATGCCGCGATCGCTTCGGATTTTCCAACGTCAAGGAATTAATGCTATTCCTACACCCACTGACTTTTTAGTTACTCAGGGGGAACTGCAAGAACTTGGTGGCACTCCCAAAGCCGCTATACTGAATTTATTACCCGATACTGACAACTTACACCAATTTACCACTGCTTTAAAAGAGTACATTGGTTCTTTTGTCTATCGTTTGCGTGGTTGGCTTTAATAAAGCTATGAGTTATTAATTAAGTGAATCATTCCCGAATCTGTTCTTCTCGATTTGTCTATTGTTTGCGTGGTTGGGCGGATGGAGAATAACGGATTCGAACCGATGGCCTCTGCGGTGCGATCGCAGCACTCTACCAACTGAGCTAATTCCCCTTAATCAGTACTAAGTCAAGAGTAATATTACTCATTAACTCAATACACTATCACCATATAGTATTCTAACATTCAGTTGCCGATGGCTGAGGCTCTTTTTGGGAATAAACTTTTTGCACCCGTTCGAGTTCCAAATCGCTGAGATAATCAACAGTCCAGTTACAGCAGCGCTGGAGCATGTGAAATGGATAAGTATTGGCTACACCTACAACTTGCATTTGCGATCGCTTCGCTGCTGCAATCCCTGCTGGAGTATCTTCAATGGCCAGACACTCGTATGGTTGAAGGTTTAATTCAGGATATTCTTGATTCAAACGTTTCACCGCCAGTAAATAACCATCAGGTTCTGGTTTACTGGTGGTGATGTCATCACCCGCGACGATAATTTTAAAATGTTGGGCTAATTTGGCGCGATGGAGTACCAATTCTATTTCTTTACGAATCGCGCCACTAACTAATCCTAATTTCAGATTCCGCGATCGCACCTGATATATTAAGTCTTCTACACCCGAATATAAAGGCAGTTTCTCTATTTTCTCTAGTTCCACCACATAGGCTTCTGCTTTGCGGTACAACAACTGAGTTAAATACTTCTCATCGCCTACTCTACCACGATTAGCGAGTAGTTGCTGAAAACAAGCGCGATCGCTGCGTCCAAGAGAAGCTTGACGCTCGCTCACCTTTTGGGGTTGGAGATTTTCTTCAACGAGAATCTCATCTATCAGTTGCAGGTGGATTGGCTCATCGTTAATGATGACACCATTGAAATCAAAGAGAACTGCCTTTAAACTCATGCCATTATGCCAAATGCTGGAGATCCAAGTCCCTCCAAATCATTATTATCTATTGATGTGGGAGTATAACGACGGACATTTTCAGTTGCGATCGGTTTAACGCCGCTAGTTACCTGATTTATCCACCATACATCGTGCGATCGCACTGCTTCAAATCCGGCCGTACCCATATTCGCCTCTATACTACCAGTAGCATACTCACGAATATATGGCTCTTCAAAAACATCATTAAGCCATTCTAGCTGCCGCCGAGTCTTCTGATTCCCATCTAGAATTAAGACTTGCCCTCCAGTTACTAGCAACCGAAAGCTTTCCTGCAAAATTGCTAGGGACACCTCATTTGGTGTTTCGTAGAATAGCAAAGAAGCTGTCACTAAGTCAAATGAAGCATCCCTCAAACCAGTTTTTTCCGCATTTCCGTGTCGCCAGACTATCTCTAAACCAGCATTTCTAGCTTTATCTTCTGCCCTTACCAGCATATAAGGTGATAAATCCAAACCAATAACTTCCGCTTCGGGAAAAGCTCGTTTTAACATTAGAGTAGTGGAACCTGTGCCACAACCTAAGTCAAGTATGCGTCGTGGTTTTACCTTGACGGCATCAACTAAAGCCTGACGGACAATAGTTTCATTCGGTGGCACAACATATTGGGTAATCGGATCGTAAGTAACTGCTGCATTGTAAGTGAGATAGCCGCCTGTAATCCCGTGGAAATTTTGATTGCTGTAGTACGAGGGAATTATCACATCATCTCGTCGATAGCGATCGCACTCTTTCTCCCAGTTAATACTATCAGCGTAACGCCGTAACCCATCTTCATCAATTAAAAGACGCACTACAGGGGATAAAAAACGTTCCCAGATTGTATCTTGACGCACTGCCATATTGTGTCAGAACTCTAAGGGGTTATTTAAGCAGAGTAATTTTCTTTACAAATTTTAATACATTTGGCAAGCATCTGCTTTCTCTCTGTGGTATTGGCTTGACGTTTGTAATCTATTAAATTACAATTGTAGTATAAATATGTTACTCCCTAAAATTAGTTCTTCAGTTCACGAAAACTGAGCGAACCAAATGAAAGACAATACAACATTTAAATTGCTACAACTAACTAGTAGTATGTCAAGTTTAAATTGATCGGTAAGTAAGTTCGTAGTAAGCACTAAAATTCTTACTACCAAGCTTGAAAAAGTACTAGATAAATTATTAGTGCCATAATAAACCCAATCCAAAATCTAAAACTTAAAATCCAAAATACAAAAAAATATGCCCTACGAAAAGTTAGAAGTTACCACGCCAGCACCCGTTTTATCTTGGGCAAATCACTCTTTGGGCCCAGAAGAAACCAAGATGGCAAAAAATGTAGCATCGCTACCATTTGTGTTTAAGCACGTGGCCTTAATGCCAGATGTTCATTTAGGAAAAGGTGCTTTAGTGGGTTCTGTAATTGCAACCAAAGAGGCAATTATTCCTGCTGCTGTCGGAGTGGATATTGGTTGCTTTGTAGGAGATACCTTGATTCCTTTAGTGGATGGTAAATCCTATCGGATTAAAGACCTAATAAATTGGGGTAAAGAGTTTATTGTTTATGCTTGTACGCCTACAGGAAAAATCGTTGCGGCTCAAGCAACTGCTAAATTGACGAGACGAAATGCTCCACTTGTGAAAGTAATTCTGGATAACGGCGAAGAAATTATTTGTACTCCCGATCACCAATTTATGCTTCGGGATGGAAGCTATAAAGAAGCTCAGTTGCTTCAAGCAGAGACTTCCTTAATGCCTTTTTATTCCAAAACTGACAAAGATGGCTACAGCCTGATTGTTCAGCCATACTCCAATAGAGGACTCCACAACCACCGCAAAAAAGAACATCAATGCAATCACAAAGTTGTAGCAGTCAATCCCCTAAATTACACAGAAGATGTTTACTGTCTAACAGTACCGGAGTATCATAATTTCGCACTGAAAGCTGGGGTATTTGTTCATAACTGCGGAATGAGCGCTATCAAAACGTCATTTACTGCTGAACAATTAGAAGGAAAACTGAAGAAAATCCGCCTGGATATTGAAGCTGCAATTCCTACTGGGTTCAACGAAAACAAAGACGTTGAAAAATCTGTTATCAATTGGCAACACTGGGATGATTTTAAAGACTTGCATCGTGGCGTGCAAGACCTACAAAGTAAAGCAATGAAACAGATGGGTTCTCTCGGTGGAGGAAACCATTTTATTGAAGTGTGTCTTGATACAGAGAATCAAGTTTGGCTGATGCTGCATTCTGGTTCGCGTAACATCGGCAATAAACTCGCCCAGTGTCATATTTACACAGCTAGAGAATTAGCAAAAATGGCAGGTAATAAATTGCCTGACCCTGATTTGGCTCACTTTGTCGCTGGTACGCCAGAATTCCAAGCATACTGGCATGATTTGCAATGGTCGCAAGACTATGCGCGTGTTAACCGCGATGTGATGATGGCGCGTTTTAAGCATATAGTTGAAAAACATCTGGTAGGTGGGAAGGGAACTAAACCTTTATTGCAGGTTAATTGTCATCACAATTACGCCGAGAAAGAAGTGCATTTTGGCGAGGATGTATACGTTACTCGCAAGGGTGCAGTCCGCGCCCAGACTGAAGATTATGGAATTATTCCTGGTTCGATGGGAGCAAAGTCTTTCATCGTTAAGGGTAAAGGTAATGCTCACAGCTTCTGTTCTTGCTCCCACGGTGCAGGGCGTTTGATGTCTAGAAATAAGGCAAAAAATGTATACACACTTGATGATTTGATCGAGCAAACAAATGGTGTAGAATGCCGCAAAGATGAGGGCGTGTTAGATGAAATTCCCGGCGCTTATAAACCTATAGAACAAGTGATGGAAAATCAAGCTGATTTGGTTGAAGTTGTAGCAACACTTAAGCAAGTTCTTTGTGTTAAGGGCTAAATTTATGTAGAGTGGGCAGTGCCCACTTTTTGACTTTTTAAATATATAGGAATCATAATTTTTGAACAAAATTAGGTATTGTAGGATGTGTTAGGCGTAAGCCGTAACGCACGCACCTGACTCCAAAGCTTTTGGTGCGTTACGCTGACGCTAACACACCCTACTGGCGTGGCAAGCTTAAAGATGCTGTATTATCATAATTTACCAGTCCAACGAAAACTCATAAATCTCTAATGGCAAATTATCAGGGTCTTTAAAAAAAGTGAATTTCTTACCTGTAATTTCGTCAATTCTGATATTTTCTGTTTCTACACCTTGCGAGTTTAAGTAAAAAACAGTTTCCTCGATATCATCAACTTTAAAAGCAAGATGTCTTAAGCCACAAGCTTCTGGCTTACTAGGCCGTTCTGGAGGATTTGGGAAAGAGAATAGCTCTATTTGAGCATTTTCTCCAACTTGTAAATCTAATTTATAAGAATGTCTCTCGGCGCGAAAAGTCTCTTGAATAATAGAAAGACCTAAAACTTCTACATAAAACTTTTTGGAGCGATTGTAGTCAGAACAAATAATGGCTACATGATGAATGCCAGTGGTTTTCATTTGTACTTCTCAAACTAGTGATAATTTATCTTCAGCAGTTTTACTAGAGTTTTGCTAGTTTTTGCAAGACAAAGACAGTGCAGGGAATAACAATGCGATCGCTGAATTTTTACTATGGCTGTAAAACAGTTTTTGATACAATCCTAGTTTTCTTGAGGTCTGCTTCGGAAAGTTCTTCTCCAGCTTGCAGGCGAGTGGCGGAAGTTTGCAACACTGTCGCCGCCCCTTTATCTCCGATTTGTAAAGCAGTTTTGGCGGCTGTTTGTAGCATTGTAGCTGCACCAGTGCGATCGCCTTGTTGCAATTTCGCCTCGGCTAACTGGGTTTGGCGATACTTCGCTAATGCCAAAATAGACTGCTGTACCTGGGGATTAGACGCTGGTTGATATGCCCGCACTACATCTGCATACACTGGCACAAGGGGCGAAAGTAAGCGTTCTTGGTTAACCATCGGGTCATCATAACGGATTTGCAAATGCCCGATCGCTTGTTTACCTTCTGGCAATTGTCCCAGATAAATGTTCGCCAAAACTACCCGTTCTACATCCTGCATCAAATCTCCCAAACGCACAGCAAAGCTACCATCCGCTTCTCGTTCCATTGGTAACTCGATTGTGTCTGGGGCAACTTGGGCAATGGGTTTCAATTCTGCTAGTCGGACATTGGGAACTAAAGATAACAACAAGTAGGCATTAGTTAGCCCAATGGACTGAATCCGTCCAAAGAGTCGGCTAAACTGCTCTAAAGCTTGTTCGGGATGTTCAATATGGGCTAAAGTTCCACCACCGACATCAGCAATTTTTTCCAGCAAATCCTGATTCCAGCTATTGCCAAATCCGAAAGTGTTGATAGTTAGGTTGAGTTTGGCAGCTTTTTGCGCCAGTTTGAGACAGCGCTTATTGTCATCTCGCCCAATATCCCACTTCCAAATTCGCAAACCGCTTTCACCATGACCATCTGTGAGCAAAAACGCCTGAGAAACAGCGCCTCTTGTGCCCTTCATCAGTTCTGTAATTCCCAGTTCCAAACCTTCGGCGATGACTGTACCGCCGCTAGCACTGAGTTTGCTTTTAATTTGAGATTTGATGCTTTCGGGGTCTTCGATCGCTTGGTTAGGGATAATGACTTCCGCAGTACCGGAAAAAGCCACAACTGAGATGCGATCGCCAACTTTTAACCGATCTATTAATCCTTCCACTGCCTGAATCACCGTTTTAATCGGTTGTCCATGCATAGAACCACTTCTATCTAGAATCAAGCAGAGGTTAAGGGTCAGATTTTGGTCAGACTCGCCAGCGATTGCAAAAATCGTCATTGCTAGTTGACGTTGGCTATTTGTTTGAGCCAGATCAACATTATTGTCATTTAACGCCGAGAGCAATTTAACTTTCATTGAGGAGGGGTATCTTGCAAAACTGTTTTGGAGACAATTCTGGTTTTCTTGCGATCGCTTTCCGATAAATCTCCACCAGATTGTAGCTGGGTGGCAGAAGTTTGCAACACCGTCGCTGCCCCAGTATCTCCCATTTGCAGCGCAGTTTTAGCAGCCGTTTGTAGCATTGTCGCTGCACCAGAGCGATCGCCCTGTTGCAATTTCGTTTCGGCTAGCTGGGTTTGGCGATACTTAGCTAATGCCAAAATAGATTGTTGCACCTGGGGATTCGGATCTGCTTGGTAGTTTTTCACAACATGGGCATAAACGGAGATATTTGGTGTAACTAAACCTACCTTATTGGCGGCTGGATCGTCGTAGCGGACTTGCACATTAGCGATCGCTTGTTCACCTGCTGGCAATTGTCCCAAATAAATATTAGCTAAAATTACCCGTTCCGCATCTTTCATTAAATCTCCCAACCGCACAGCGAAGCGTCCATCAGCTTCTTGTTGCAGTGGTAATTCAATTGTGTCTGGGGAAACTTGGGCAACAGGTTTAAGTTCGGCTAATCTGACATTGGGCATTAGGGAGAATAACAGATAAGCATTAGTCAATCCCACTGTTTGAATGCGACTGAACAGGCGATTAAACTCATCCACTGCCTCTTCCGGCTTTTGAATGTAAGATAAAGTACCCAAACCAGCATCAGCAATTTTTTCTAAAACATCTTGGTTCCAGTTGTCACCAAATCCCAGAGTGTTCAAAGTCAAATTATAGCTAGCAGCTAATTGAGCGAATTTCAAACAGCGATTGTTATCACCATGTTCATTTTCACCGTCAGTTAATAAGAAGGCTTGGGAAACAGTATCTTTTTTTCCCTTTGCCAACTCCTCAATCCCCAAGCGCAATCCTTCATCAATAGCAGTTCCACCATCGGCGGCTAGGCGATTAATTTGATTTTTGATTTTCTCTGGATTTTCGACACTTTGACTAGGTATTAAGACTTTGGCACGATGATCGAAAACTACAACACTGAGGCGATCGCTAGGATTGAGTCTATCCACCAGACGATTTGCTGCTTTTTTTACCGTTTCTAGCGATCGCCCGTTCATAGAACCACTATGATCCAGAATCAGGCATAGATTAAGTGGCACATGGCGGTCTTGAGTCTCTGCGATCGCAGAAATCGAAATTCCCAACTGACGTTGACTATTCAGTTGATTCGCGTCCAGATTACCATCATTCAAGGCAGGCTGCAAACTAACCTTCATAACTCAAAGTCCCTATTCAGGATATACATATTAATAAATAACTTCAAAACACTACTTTAGCTCTACGGAAAACTTATCCAATATAATAATCAGAATATCTTACAAGCCAAACATTGGCAGATGCAAAGCTACCTCAAGCATTAGGGAGAAATCCGCACCTTGAGGGAAGCGTGCATCGCGCTAGGATGTATTACAGTTAACGGCATAGTTTCAGGCGATCAGTTGCTATGGACATTTCCCCAATTAAGGCTGTTCAAGCCCCATATTACGGCGATAGCTCTTACCGGACACCACCGCCAGATTTACCTTCCCTCTTATTAAAGGAGCGAATAGTCTATATTGGGATGCCACTGGTGCCTGCTGTCACGGAATTAATCGTGGCCGAGTTGCTATTTTTGCAGTCCGACGACCCAGAAAAGCCCATTAAAATCTATATCAACTCCACCGGCACATCCGGTTACAGTGGCGAACCCATTGGCTTTGAAACCGAAGCCTTCGCCATCTTTGACACCATGAAATATATCAAGCCTCCTATCCACACCATCTGCGTCGGTTCTGCGATGGGTATGGCAGCCATGCTTCTCAGTGCTGGTACAAAAGGTTGCCGCGCTAGTTTGCCTCACTCTTCGATTATCCTGCATCAGCCTAAAAGCTACGCCCAAGGTCAAGCAACGGATATTCAAATTCGGGCAAGGGAAGTTTTGGTAAATAAAGGGGCGTTGGTTGATATTTTAAATCGCACCACCGGACAGCCCCCAGAAAAAATTGCTAAAGATATGGATAGGTTGTTATATCTAACACCTTACGAAGCGAAGGAATACGGCCTAATTGACAGAGTTTTTGAGAAAGAAGAACTCGCAAATCCCCCACTTCCAGCCAGTGTCCTTTAATTTTTTCTTTGTCATTTGTCCTTCGTCCTTTGTTAATAACTAAAAATTATTAATAACCAATGACTAATGACCAATGACCAATGACTAATGACTAATGACTAATGACTAATTAAGAACGGAGTAAATTATGCCTATAGGCGTTCCTAAAGTCCCTTACCGGATGCCCGGAGGACAATATACAGATTGGATTAGCATCTACGATCGCCTTTACCGGGAACGGATTATCTTCTTGGGGCGAGATATTGATGATGAAATTGCCAATCAAATAATTGCTGTAATGCTGTATCTGGACTCCGACGATCCAGGTAAAGATATTTATTTATACATCAATTCCCCTGGTGGAATGGTTACATCTGGCATGGCGATTTTTGACACCATGCAACATATCAAATCTGATGTAGTGACTATTTGCGTAGGTTTAGCTGCTTCAATGGGTTCTTTCTTATTGGCTGCTGGCACCAAAGGTAAACGCCTAGCATTGCCTCATTCCCGGATTATGATTCACCAGCCTTCAGGTGGAACCCGTGGACAAGCAACCGATATCGAAATCGAAGCTAGAGAAATTCTGCGGATTCGTCACCAGCTTAATGGCATTTATGCCGATAAAACTGGTCAGACCATAGCAAAAATTGAAAAAGATATGGATCGTGACTTTTTCATGTCTGCTGAAGAGGCGAAAGAATACGGTTTAATTGACCGTGTGATTGAAGAAAGAACCTCTATCGTACCAGAGTAGAGGGGGCCGGGGGCAGGGAGCAGGGGGCAGAGGAGAAGTTACAGTAAGTCTTTTGCCCATTCCCAATGCCCCATTCCCAATTCCCAATCCCCTTTTATAAACAAATTGTCAACATTGAACTTTAAAATAGAACATTAGCCTTTATTATTAATATTCCAGGCTTGAAGCTGATAATAGACAGATAATAGCCAATAGCTAAATATTCGATAGCTCATAGCTCAAGATGGATCTCGGAGATTGCTACCGTTTGCTAGGTTTAAGATCGGGAGCTTCTTTTGCTGACATCAAAGCGTCTTACCGACGACTGGCGCAGCAATATCATCCCGATATCAACCCAGATGACAACAAAGCCAAAGATAAGTTTATTGCCTTGACAGAGGCTTACAAACTCCTGCTGACGGTAGTATTGCCAGAAGAAACTACTGTAAATTCAAGTCAGGTGTCAACATCTGGTGGGTGTGATGGTGTTAAGGTAACGCAGCGACAGAAAACACCAGTCACAACGGTGACAAGCCAAGAAGTAGGTAAGTCAAAGCCGCCGAATCTGTTGGAAATAGAAGAACGGCTGAAGTGGAAGACTTATGAGCAATTGCAGAGATTTTTGCAAGAAAGACGATTTCCGCAAGCGATCGCACTGGTAGAAGCTTTAGCAGATCGTTTGTCAACAGATGCAGAAGTTCGCCAATGGCAAGCGATCGCTTATCAAATTTGGGGACGGGCATTAATTTCTGAAAACCAACTGCTCAAAGCCAGAATTTATCTTAAAAAAGCTTTGAAAACAGACCCCCATAATAAAAGTCTTTGGTATGAAGTGCAGCGCGATTTCCAACGCTTAGAACAAATTTTTTAAAAAAGATTTACAAAATTTAAAATTTTGTTTCCAGATAAATTAAAGTTTGTAGTAAGGACTTTAGTCCTGATAAAGCTTGTTATAAGCGATAAATCGCTCACTACGAACTAGGATTTTGTAGATTCAATTTATATTTGCCTACTTACAGGAGACAGAAGCATTCCCAGTCTTCGACTGGGAACGAGGTAATTACGAATTACGTTAGCGACGCGAAAAGCGAGTCCGCGTTCGCTTTTCGCGTCTGGTAGAGAGCGTCATTACGACTTACCTTAGTCCGCGCAACACTGCTCCTAATGTAGCGATTCCCTCAACAATCTTCTGTGTTGGCTGAAAGCTAAAAGCTAACCTAATGGCATCATCTCCCTGTCCATTGGCGTAGCAGCGAGTCCCTGGCAGAAAACTTATGCCGTGTTCGCTGGCAGCCATGAGGAGTGCTTTGGCGCTGATATCTGGTGGCAATTTACACCAAACAAAAAAGCCGCCATCGGGACGCAAAGCAACTATATCGCTAGGAAACTCTTGAGCGATCGCTTCTAACAACAAATTGCACTTATGTTTGTAGCAGGCAATTAACTCCTGAATGTGATTCTCTAATTTCCCTGTGGCACAATAGCGGGCAACCACATGGCTGACAAATGGCCCCACAGGCCCCTCACTTTTGAACATCGCCAGTCGCTCAATAATCGCTGGATCGCCACAAGCCCAGCCCAGGCGGATACCAGGCGCAATAATTTTTGAGAAGGTACTTACATATAATACCCACCCTTCTTGGTCTAGGGTTGCCAAGGAGGGCATTGTTTCTCCTTGGAAGCGCAAATCGCTATAAGCATCGTCTTCCACCACTAAAACGCCATACTCAGCCGCTAATGCTACCAGTTTTTGGCGGCGAAATAACGGCATAGTAGCGCCTGTGGGATTATGAAAGGTGGGAATAGTATAAATAAATCGGGGTCGGATGCCCTGTTTCTTCAAATCGTTTAATCTTACTTCTAGGGCATCTACATCCATCCCCAACTCATCCACCGGAATGGTAATTATCCGTGCGCCAGCGTGGACAAATCTGGCAACTACTCCCAAGAAGGTTGGCCCCTCCACAATTACCACATCACCAGGTTCCACAAACACATCTGGTAGCAAGCCGAGAATCTGACCAGAACCGTAGCCAATGATTAGGCGATCGCGATCGGCAGCAATTCCTTTCGCCTGCAAACGGAGGATAATTTGCTCGTACAGTTGAGATGAAGGTGGGCCGTAATTGAGAGCGATCGGAGCCTCTTCTGCCAGCACAACAGCACTTGCAGCAGCCAAGTCACCGTGAGGAAAGAGAATTGGGTCAGCTAGACCGTAGGCAAAACTGACAGTGACGATTTTGCTTAACTCTGTACCGTAGGTTGGTGGTGCGAGGTTTTTTGCTCGTTCAGCGAACAAATCAGTAATTCGGTAAGCAGGGGTTGTAGAAACCATAAGTAGTTCAAGATTGGAAGTCAGAATACAGAACACACAAGAAGGGAATTGGCGAAAAGCCAGGTTGGAAACTTCCTGCGATCTCGACTTTTCACGAGAGTGGCGGTCTTAAAGTTTTGTTCATCGTCCAGAATTAATGGTGGATTTTGGCTACTGACGGATGTATTCTTTCTTATAACATCATCACGAGGATCGTGAATATTGACTGATAGAACGGAATTACTCCAGTGAAATTATTTAACCTCAAGTGGCAGCAGCTAATTCTCAGCTTAGGCTGTCTGCTACTGATTATTGGCTGTAAGAGTTTCTATCCCACCAATAACCCAGATGCTTTACCTCTTAGGGTGGCGACAGATCCCACTTTTGTCCCTTTTGAAATTCAAAAGGCTAGCGGGGACTTAGAAGGCTTTGATATTGATTTGATGAATGCGATCGCTAAAGTAGCAGGTTTTGCAGTCAAGTTTGAAAGTCTGCCCTTTGATGGCACGATCTCAAGCTTGCAAGCTAAAAGAGTCGATGCAGCAATTAGCGGAATCACCATTACTGCCGAACGCCTAAAAACAATTGCTTTTTCACGACCTTATTTTAAAGCCGGACTAGCGATCGCTGTCCGCGAAGATAACCAAAATATTAAAGACTTCAATAGTCTCAAAGGCAAAAAAATCGCTGTCCAAATTGGTTCCACTGGGGCAGATTTTGCCAGAACCATCCCCAATGCCAAAATTAGTACTTTTAATTCTGGGCCAGAATTTTTCCAAGACTTGCTTAATGGCAACGTTGATGCTGTGGTTAGCGATGCTTTCGCAACTTTGTATGCCATTAAAAATGGCAAACTTAAAGGCATCAGAGTTGTTGCCGATCTGCTTACTGAAGAATACTACGGCATTGCTACACCTAAAGACTCCCCCCATCTGGATGCAATTAACAAAGGTATAGCGACTTTGTTATCCAATGGCACTTACAAGCAAATTTATCAAAAATGGTTTAACGCCCAACCTCCGCAATTGCCAGACTCTTGAGCATTGGTACTGGGTACTAAAGACTGGAAATTGGGGATTGAGGATTGATATTTGAAACTCTTCCCTAGTCCCCAGTCCCCAGTCCCTATGCCCGATTCCCCACAATATATTAAATATTTATCTAATATGCGTCACAATTAATACTGCCACCAAAATTTATTGATAAACTACAATCTCTTGTAAGTCTACTTTAGTCAGGGAAAGCCAATTGTGGCACCTTGGATCTTAGTGGCTAGAAGCACCTTGGAGCGGGAATAAAGGAACTTCCACTATGCTGATTTGCCCTCAGTGTAAATTTGAAAACCCCAATAGCAACAAATTCTGTCAAAGCTGTGGCACATCCCTGACCCACAAGATTTGTCCTGAATGCAGTACCGAAGATGTACCTGTGAATGCCCTACGTTGTCATAACTGTGGCACGGAATGTGGAACAGTGTTTTGGGCAATTATTGCTAAAGAAACGACTGGGGAAGCTTTGGGAGTAGAGAAAGATGAGGAAAATGTGGTAGTAGAGGGAAATGAGGAAGCAATATCCTCCTCATCTCCTCTATGCCCTACTTCTCAGATTGCATTAGGCTCCTATTTAGACTCTCAGGAACGCTATCAATTGTTAGATCCGCTACCTGCCCAAACGGAAACTGCCACCATTGATGTAGGTGTGAGAGTTTTAGACTGCCAACCGTATCAAATATCGCCAATTGAGGCAATGCTAGCAAGTCAGCAATCAGATTTGTTAACGTCTTCAGTGGAAGCAAGGGGAATTCCTCACCTTGCCAAAGTTTATATTGCTTTACAATCCCAAGGTCAGCGCGAGATACCAGTAATTCACGATGCATGGCAGCAGGGGGATATGCAGGTAGTGATAATTGAAGACCGCTCACATTGGCAGCCTTTACTCGACCTGTGGCAAGAAGAAACGACAAATTCGTTAAAAATTTTACACTGGTGTTATCAAATGGCCCAACTTTGGGCATTATTGGAACCAGTAAATTGTCGTCAAAGCCTTTTAGATTTATCGAATTTGCGATTGGATGAAGACCAAACGCTGGCGCTACAAAGGTTGTATCTAGAATCATCAAGTTCTCTGCCAGCTACCGAGTTGCCACCAGAAGATGCCGAAGCCCAAACACCTGCTATTCCAGAGGAGCCGTTAACCATTCAAGCTTTGGGGCGGGTTTGGCAAACGCTATTTAGGCAATCTCAACGCACTCAATTTGGCTCTGTAGTCAAGATGTTAGGGGATTTAGATGTAGGTAAGATTCACACGATCGCACAATTGCGATCGCGTTTGGAAGAAATCTCTATTGAACTGGAAGCACTAGGAACCGCAACTCAGACCCCAATAAAGGAGAAAAATACTGCTGTGCCCACTATGCCGCAATCAGATGAGCCAGAAGATATCATTAGCAGAATTGATGATATGCCAACTGTTGTGCTGGCGATGCAGTTAAGTAGCTTGGAAGATGCAGGACGCACAGATGTGGGTCGTCAACGTCATCATAACGAAGACTACTTTGGCATTGAAACCAAAATTCATAAGTTGGAGTTGCCTAAAAGTCGAGTTCTGGAAGGGCATGGTTTATATATTCTCTGCGATGGTATGGGTGGACACGCTGGCGGCGAGATAGCCAGTGAGTTAGCAGTCAACACCCTACGGCAATACTTTCAAGAACACTGGATTGCCAACCAACTGCCAACAGAAGATAGTATTCGCGAGGCAGTGTATTTAGCTAATGAGGCAATTTACAAACTCAATCAACAAGATGCCCGTTCTGGAGTGGGGCGCATGGGTACAACCCTGGTAATGCTCTTAATTCAAGATACTCAAGCAGCAGTTGCCCATGTGGGAGATAGCCGTCTCTATCGCCTGACACGCAAGCGGGGACTAGAACAAGTCACAGTAGATCACGAAGTTGGGCAACGGGAAATTACGCGCGGAGTGGAAGCGAGCATAGCTTACGCCCGCCCTGATGCCTACCAACTCACCCAAGCCTTGGGGCCTCGTGATGAAAACTCGATTAATCCCGATGTCGGCTTTTTCGAGATTAATGAAGATACCCTTTTGCTGTTGGCTTCGGACGGTCTCTCAGATAATGATTTACTAGAAACCCATTGGCACACTCATTTAGAACCCTTACTTAGTTCGGGCGCTAATTTAGAACAGGGTGTTACGAACTTAATTGAGTTGGGAAACCAATACAATGGTCATGACAACATTACTGGTATACTTATTCGAGCAAAAGTACGCCCAAATCTGGAAAGTTAAAAATAAATGGGCATTGGAAATGGGGAATTGGGAATGAGTAATAAAAAAAATCACTAATTCTCAGTAGATATATCTTCAAATTAACCTTAAAACCTTATAAATCAAGGGTACTTTGTTCATCCGTTTAGAAGCGGTTAAGCCTAAAGAAGTAGTGTATATTTTAATACCCAATTTCCAATTTCCAATTCCCAACAATTCCCAATTCCCCATTCCGTAATCCATTTACCTTGTAGGTTTGTATTGTGGTTAGTCTGACTCTGTTAGAACCGCAACAGAAAACGCCCCTCCAGCAGTGGTGCTTTGAGAACTCTTCCATAATTCGGATTGGTCGAGCGGCAGATAATCACGTTGTTTTAACTGATAGTTTAGTTTCGCGGCATCATCTAGAACTGAGACAAGTTGATTCTGCCGATAATGGCGGTGGTTGGCGGCTGATTAGTCAGGGTACAAATGGGACTTTCCTCAACGGTATCCTTGTGATTCAGAGTCCGTTACCAGATAATTCCCTTCTGCAACTGGCACAGGGAGGGCCAATATTGCAATTCCAAATTCAAGAGGTAACAGTACTGGAAACGGGTTTGCGATCGCCACAAATGCAAGGGACAGAAGAAAACGCTGTTGCAACAGTCTACTCAGCCGAAGGTAAATACACTTGTACGCACGAAGGTAACTCCCCAAACAATCTGTTTTGCATCCACTGCGGCCAACCTCTCTCAGTACAACAGAAAATTCGCCATTATCAGGTGTTGCGAACTCTCGGACAAGGAGGTATGGGTACTACTTATCTCGCTTGGGATGGAACTGGTCAGATTGGGAGTATCCCACGACTGCTGGTGTTGAAGCAAATGAATGCTGATATGGTAAAAATTGCCAAGGCTCAAGAATTATTTGAGCGGGAGGCGCATACTCTCAAATCCCTTAACCATCCGGGAATTCCCAAATATTACGACTTCTTTGTAGAAGGCGGCAAAAAATACTTGGCAATGGAACTAATCCAGGGACAAGATTTAGAGAAACGTGTCTATACCACTGGGCCAGTTACGCCAAGTCTAGCGATCGCTTGGATGATTCAAACCTGCGATATCTTAGAATATCTTCATAGCCAAGAGCCGCCACTGATTCACCGCGATATTAAACCCGCTAACCTGATGGTGCGAAGTTCACTAAATAGCATAGTGGTGCTAGATTTTGGCGCAGTTAAGGAAATTGGCACAGCGCCCGGTACTCGGATTGGTGCAGAAGGTTATTGCGCTCCTGAACAAGAACGAGGACAACCTTTAACTCAATCTGATTTGTATGCGATTGGGCCAACACTGATTTTTCTGCTCACAGGCGAAAATCCTTTCAAGTATTACCGCCAACGGGGGCGAAACTTCAGGTTTGATGTGGCAAAAGTTCCCACCATCAGTTCTCAGTTAAGAGATGTTATCGATCGCGCTACAGAACCATTGCCGCGCGATCGCTACCAGACTGCCAAAGAATTAGCTGCGGCGTTAGCTGCTTGTCAATAGGGGGACTGGGGACTGGGGACTGGGTATTGGCGACTGGGTATTAGGGAATGGGCACTGAGTGTTAGCAGTTAAAAGAATTATTTCCTAGTCCCCAGTCCCCAGCCACCAGTCCCTAATCTCTATTCTTCATCCCAAGTTTCTACAGCTAGCAATTCACTAACTGGGTCTTGCATACTAAAGCCAAAGTCCAGCAGTTCCTGTTTCCAGTGCTGCCATTCATTACCGTAAAGCAAAGCGATTTTCCAGATGCTATCGCTTGGCTTGATAATATTCGATTCTATGAGTGATTGCACGTTGCGCTGCAATTTCACCATTGGGTGAATCACTTGCTGAGTCATAACCTCGATTGAATTCAGATTTTGTTGGTAAATACTTAATTAAAACTGCTTCCCATTGTGCAATTGTTGCCGGGTCGTAGAGTGGTGTAATTTTGGTAAAGCTAGTCTTAACTTTCTAACTATACCATAACAAACTCTACTAAATTACTGGCAAATTCGGTTTTGTACGGTAATTACCACCACAAAACTCTAATTCCACCAAGCAGTCCTTAAACTTTTTGCAAAAATTGGGTAAAGGTTCAGAGGGAAGAGTTAAGAGATAAAGGATGTTTCTATTTCCCTTTAATTTTTCCCTGTCTTCTTTCTTGTAACCCATAACCACTAGAGTGCAACACTACCTTTTGTAAGATATCTATTGTGGACACCGAGCAAAATAATTAGCCATCAGGGAAGTTGCACTATGTAGTGTGACTGAGGATAACTGGGAAAATCCTATATCGCTTGGATCGTGAAAAATATGTTTGCTTGTTGAAAAAACCAGATGACACGAGCTAGTTTGAAAGTTTTTGACTGACAGCGAAATTTGCAATTGAGTAGAAATTTCCACTATTTATGATTTTTTTAACGTCACTTATAATACTGCAAACATCTGGCATTAGGCTGAATAATCGCAAATCTTTATATAATTTTAATTTTAAGCCCAGTGAATAAGGCTTTGAGGGTTTTGCTTTGAAGGATAGGAGCGATCGCATAGCTAAATTGTCTGTACAGCATGGGATTACCATAAAGTTTACTCGTCTTCAGAGTCAGCTTTTAAAGTTTGTGTAAAAAATTTTTAGCCAAGATGTTAGTTTCTGTTGAGCAGATGGGTATCCTCAGAACGAGGAGGGTTGCTGACACCTAACTATTTAAGGCAGCAATAATTTATACATGGCTGGTTCAGACGAAGCATACCTAATCGCCCGCAAAAAGCAGATTGAGCGGCGACAAAAGATTTTAACGATAGTGTCGATGTTCTCGTTTTTTGGTTCTACGGTATTTGCAATTATTCCAGCAATCCAACAGGCTAGTCAACCTAAGCCAGCAACTGCGTCTGCTTCTGCTGAGTCAGTATTACAGCAACAGGCGCGGGGCTACGAGATGGTTTTACAACGAGAACCAGAAAACCAACTTGCTTTAGAAAAACTGTCTGTGGTGCGGTTGCAATTGAAGGATGCTAAAGGTGCGATGGAACCTTTAGAGAAGCTGGTGAAGTTGCACCCCGCTCGGCAAGATTATAAGACTGTATTGGAGCAGATTAAGAAGCAAGAGGGGAATGGCGATTCCCAAACAAATAACCAGTCGAAATCCAATTAATACTCTTTACTTAAGAGGACGTTTAAAAAGTCCTCTTGTCAGTAGCAAAACATTCTATATCCCCCTAAATCCACCTTTATAAGGGGGACTTTGATTCCGGTTGATCAATAAGTGCCTAAAATCACAGCCAACCACTTTTCAAACAACCTCCAAGGGACGAAAATCTGCGCTCAATTAGTTAACTGGGACATATGCAGTAGAAACATCCGATTTTATTCATATTTTTATAATCTAAATATAGTATTCCTAAATCATTCGTGAAAAGTTAGATAACCGAATTGTTTGAGAAGTCAGGTAATTGAATCTGTTGGTGCCAGTGTCATCAATCTATCTCCTTATTCTCCAGATTTCAATCCCATTGAACATTGGTGGTCACAGCTTAAAGCTTTTATCAAAACTTTTTCTCCAAAAACTACTCAAATGGTGGATGTATTGATTGCAGTTGCTTTAAACCTCATCAATCCTATACACCTGCGAAATTGGTTTGCTAACTGCTGCTACTGTACTTCATGATTCAGGAAAGTGCTGTAATATATTTACTCGTAAAATAATTATAAATTTTCTAGAGAAAATAAAGGAATTTTCCCTACTTGCGGATTGGCAACTATTTGTTTATTTTCATGTTCTAAAACAAATCTGGCATTAATACAAGAAATTAAGCTTTGCCACTGGCTATCAGTCAAATCTCTTAATAAAGAAATTGTCAAGTTCTCAGTTATATCTATTTCTTCTTCTATCATAAGATTCATAGCTATACCTTGCAAAAATAAATCAGCCTCTTCTTGTGCAACGCCATTGATATCGATCAGTAGAGTAATTTGCTTATGATTAGGATGGGATGTGATTAATTGAATAACATCCATTAATTCTAATCCTAATTTTTCTTCTTCTGTTGACCAATCTGGAAAAACAATTATGTTAGTTTGTTTGAGATTCAAATCTAAAAATGAGGCTTTAATTAAGGCTATTTTTACAATTCCTGCCATTTTGACCCAAGAAAAATCTTTCGCCTGTTCTAAGCCTGCATTAATTAATAAGTTTCTGTAACTAGGTTTTTGCACTTCACATAAAGCATCAACCATACCCACAGTATCATCATCTTTGACGTAAATTACAGCACCTCCTCCGGCTTCAGGTAGGGAGGCATTAGGAGTAGTAATTACAGGAGAACCAGAAGCCATTGCCTCAATTACTGGCATTCCAAAACCTTCATATTGAGAAGGATAAACTAATGCCACTGCTCCAGCATAAGCTAATCTTAATTCTTCATCACTTAATTGTAAACCGTGAAAAGTACATCCGGTAGTATATTGTCGCCATTCGGAAGGTAATTGATTACCTGCACCAGTCGCTACTATATCAAAACTGTGTTTGTTGCTTAGTTGGGCAAATGCTTGAAAAAACAGAATTGCGTTTTTATATCCTCCCAAGCCACTTAATAGGAAATAGGGTTTATTTATACCATATTTATATTTAAAATCGTTTATTTCAACTTCAGAAGCAGGGCAAAACAGAGAATCTACTCCACAATGGGCAACGGTAATTGATTCTAATGGTATATCTGGAAAAAATGTACTTAAGTCCTTAGCTGTGTTTTCTGATATAGCAATAAAAGCAGAGGCGTGTTGAATTGCGTTATGTTTTTCCCTCCACATCGGTTCATTTAAGTTGCCTCCTAGTACTTCTGGTATCATGTCATAAGCCATGAATACAGAAGGGGTAGTAATGGGTGTGGTATAGTAGCTTGAAATAAATAATTCTGCTCCTTCTTCATCACAAATTTGCTGAAGAATCTGGCGATCGCCCTCAGTATTGTTATAGTCGTAGGGGTGAATAGTACGATAATTAATCCCATTTATTTTTGGTGCAGTATTAGCCCGATCTAAGACCAATATATGCTCGGCAAATTTGGTGTTTGCCCATTGCTCTAAAAGGGATTTCCAAACTCTAGCAATTCCGGTTTTATAGAGTTGAAAAAATACCCCATCTACCAAAACTCTTGGTACTGGTTGTTCTTTTTCTTGATATTTTTGATATTTAAGTTCTAACTCCTCTTCTTTAGTAAGTTTATTAACATGAGTAGTAGGGACTATGATACTTTCAATTCTAGGCAATATTCCCTGTGCCAGTTTAACTGCTTGAGCAACATTTGATATCCCTACTTGCTCACAGTTAATAATTAATTGCCTTGGAGTCCCCTCTGAGCTAAAAACAAGTCCTTGGTATCCCTCTACATCAATATTCAAATTAGTCAATTTATCGGGTATGTTCAACTTAGCAACAGAAATACCATGCTTTTGGGCTAGTGCCTCAATATCTTTTAATGTTATTTCATATGTACCCGGATCTCTATTAATGTGTTGAGTAACAAAATTTAATAAATTTTCTATATT
This sequence comes from Nostoc sp. 'Peltigera membranacea cyanobiont' 213, assembly GCF_002245975.1. Classification (NCBI taxonomy): domain Bacteria; kingdom Bacillati; phylum Cyanobacteriota; class Cyanophyceae; order Nostocales; family Nostocaceae; genus Nostoc; species Nostoc sp. 'Peltigera membranacea cyanobiont' 213. The sequence goes on from NZ_NOLI01000032.1 coordinate 46,110, forward strand.
TACCTCGAATTCTGTATCAGATGGGAAAAATAATTCTTTAGTGCAAAGTTGTACGTGTGCAAAACCTATCTCCTGATTAGTTGTATAAATTAAGCTATGATGCACTTTTGAGCGATAATCTTCCTTTTCGTCTTTTAGAGCATCTTTCAAAGGTTCCGACTTGAAACTTTGGAAACAGACTGATGCGCCTAAACTATATCCTGAACTTCCAATAATAGATATAGAACGGAAAGAATATAAATAGCTATCAGTAAAATACGCATTAACAAGACCAGAGTAAACATCTGGGGCTGCCGACATAGTAGATGACATAAAATATTTGCCATAGATCGATTTAATACGATCAATTATTTTTCGGTTAACAAAAGAATTGTAAACCATAGGCAAAAATTCATGGGATAGCTGATAATTATAAAATTGTTTCAGTCTTTCTTTTGAATTCCACAACTCAGCATGAGACAACAAACTTAGCTGTAGTCTATTTCTTACCCAAGGTACGATTGCATTTGGCCATCCATATGAGTATCGCAGCCAAGAAACAATATCAACGTTATACTCATTTATTAGCTTTGAAGCTAGTTCAAGTCCATCAGGCATTAAAGCATCATCATCTCCCAAAACAAAAACATATTCTCCAGTAGTATAAGACAATCCCAATTCCCAATTCTCAGATATAGAGAGTCTCTCATTAGCGCGAAAATATTTAATTCGCTTATCTAGAAATTGATGAACAACTTCATAGGTTTCTTCACTACTAAAGTTATCCATAATGATTAATTCAAAATTTTTATAACTCTGATTTAATACGCTTTCCATTGCGTAGGGCAAGGTTAAATGTCTTTCTCTGGTCGGTATAACAATGGAAAATAAGGGCTGATTCATGTTTTTACCTCAATTATTTTGTTTGAATATTTAAAATACAAAATTAGGAGAATACCAAATTATAAATATGTAATAGTTTGACATTAACTTAAAAAAAACGAATTTATATTAGCCATCCTTTAGTAAAGTAAGATTAAATCATTTTCAAGTTTAAGTATGTCTCTAATTTGTATTTTTATACTTTCTTGAAACACTCGTGATGATATAAGAATTGGTTCATGTTTATTTTTTATATCATCAGGAGCAATGATGGGAATATCAAATAATTTTTTTCCTTGATAGCGATGATTAGAATCGATGAAAGCCAAAATTTTTGCTTGAGATAATCTGCTAGTTTCCATCAATCTCAATGTATGAGTGCCAGTTCCCCAAACAAAGATAGGAGAACCTTTATCAACGACATCATTAATAATTTGATGGATACACTCTTCAATTTTTTGAGATTGCTTAATATACGTAGTTAAGTCAAGTTGTGTTACTTGATCTCTGACTATATAAATAGGAGCTAAATTTTCTATTTTTTTATAAATACCCATCACTGATGTTGAGACTGTATTGGCGCTTTGAGGATAGGATTCTTGCAAAGAAAGTAACTCAAAAAAACCAAAGTGTTTCACCAAATTAGATAAAGAAATAGGTGAAAAAAAGTTAATATGTTCCATACTAAATTGCTGGAATGGAGCATCTGAATACATAGAAAATCGGCTAGCATCGGGAACATCTATGAAAAGTATTCCATCATCAGATAACATATTACCCAATATAGATAATGCCCTATCTAAATCTCGAATATGTTCCAATACACCGCTTAATATAATGCAGTCAAAAGATTTTTCAGGAATTTCTACATCCCAAAGATTTCCAGTTTGCACTAAAATCCCATACAACTTTGCTGCTACTTCACAACATACAGGAGAAGGATCTAAACCTTGGATGTTTTCATATCCACTTTCTTTAAATAAAGATAGAAGACGACCAGTAGCGCAACCTACGTCAAGTATTGAAGATTTTGTTGAAGGAAGATATGGTTTAATAGTGTTTAAATATATCTGAAAACGCATCAGATCAAATTCTGATTCTTTCCCACCACTATCTTGATATTCATACTTTGACATTTCCTGATAATAAATATCAAATTCAGTTTGTTCGGGAATATTATCCGCAAATCCAAGCCCACAATCTTGACAAACAATAACATCATACCCGGTCAATAAGCTACTATCAGACAAAGTTGAAAATTTTTGTCTAAAGAGTAAGCTCTTATTTTTACTATTACAGATTGGGCATTTGCGTATATATTTTTGATGCATGGATATATTCTTACAACCCTAGTTTTAAACGACTAACAGGAACGGCGTAACAAATTAAATCCCAAACTTCTACCCCATGAGGTCTTAAAAAAAATCGGTATTTATTGGAAAGGGAATGGATAAACAAAGGAATTTGCCATAAATGATCTTGGCAATGATAGGCACAGATTGTAAGAATAGGAAAAGCATTCTGAATTATTGCCTTCGACCCAGCAAGTGCATCTAATTCAGCACCTTCGATATCTATTTTGATGAATGTAGGCAAACAGTCTGCTAAAACTTCATCTAAAGAAATACAATCTATCTCCAGTGTGCCGCTATCTGTTATTGATGAAGAACTAGTACCAGTAGATGCAAAACGTAATTTCGTTTTTTGCTTACCAGCTGCTAAAGGTAAAATCGTAACCTTTTCTTTAATAGTGTTAGGCAAAGTAGAAACGTATCGCTGCAACTTCTCAAAATTTTTAGGATCTGGCTCTAAGGCAATAATTTTGCCCAAGAATGAATCTTGATGCCGCAAAAAAGCCTGAATAGTGTCCCCGTTATAAGCACCACAATCTACATATACATCCGTAGATGATAAGGTAAAGAAATCTTGGATAAAGTATTGTTCTTGAATAATAGGAGTGGGCAAACTGTCAAAATCCAGAAACATTCGCCAACGCAGCTGTGCTAGGTATTCGTGTCGTGATTGCTCATCCGCCCATAAAGAAAAAACTTTTTTAATGTTTTCTTTTTCTTGGAAAACTTTATGGGGTAAATCTAGGCTGTAATGAGGTAAAAACGTTTCAGGATATTTCCAAAAGAGAAACCCAACGGAAACCACTTTTGAGCAATTCAGTCGTTCTAACTGTTCTCTTGTGTGGGCTAATCTATGAGTACTACAAGCTCCCCAAATTGTCACTACAAAAACGGATTTGGTGCCAAATTTTTCGGCTGCATCTTCAGGAGATAATACAGTTAGTCCATCAACAGACTGATTCCAGAGTTTCGAGTTATTATCGGCAAATGCTAGGGGTTCAATACCTATTTTTCGTAATCCTTTTAATGTTTTTCTTCCTAATTGCCCTGATCCAAATAAAACAATTGATTTTTCAAAAGGAGCAGCTAATTTATCAAAAGACTCCCTTTCTCGTTTGATAACTGAATCAATATCGCTGCTAAATAATGTGTCAATTTCCCCAGCGAGTAAGCACTCATTACTTAAATTTTGTGTTAGTAATTTAAAATCATCCATTATAATTTACCTCCCTAAAAATGGTTTTTAAATTGAGTTAATTACATTTAAAATAGCCAACCAGTGTACTAATTTTCAAAAAAATGTTCAAGTTTGTCTAAAGCTATCCAAAAACCTTCTCCTTCATTTTTATGTCCTTGCCAAATTTCAGGAATAAAAGACGCTTGAAGAGTTACTTTACTTAAAACTTCAACAAGAGCAGGAAAATGAATCTCGCCTGCTCCAATTTGTAGCCCTTCTCCATCTACACCTTTAGCATCAGCAATATGCATATGAGTAGTGTATTCTCCAACTTCTTCAATATATTTTGTCAGAGACCATTTATAGTAATTGCAAGCTAGTTTTGCATGAGATATATCGCAACAAATCCGATAGTTGTAATCATGACAGAAAGAAGCTATATCATGAGGATCAACAAATATATTATGATATCTCTGTCCGCCAAAATGCCAAGGTAGAGGAGGCATAGTTTGGGGAATAATCTCAACTCCTATTTGGTCTATTTTGGTCATACTATCTAAGAGAATTTCATATAATTTGTGCCGTTTTGTTACTGGTAGAAAAGCATCCGAAGTAAATCCTCCTACATTGGTTACTATTTTTGTTCTAGTGGTATTGGGAAAAAATTTTGTTATTTCTCTTGTGATATTAATAACTTTTTGTAGATTTTTAATTGACTGTTGACGATAGGCTTCATCTTGCGAACATAAATCCAAAATATGATCGCCAGCAAATAATTCAGGGCTATGAACAATTAATTGATGATTATAAATAGAGTCAAAGTATTCATAGATATCAGTTTCTATATCTTTGTAACTGAGATGAAATTCTAACAGGTCAGGGTTTGTTTTTACAGATAATTTTTTAAAATCATGATATCTAACTGGTATTCCCCATTTTCTTGAGAAAATGTACTGTCTTGGTTGGATGATTTCTGGTATTAAATCACTATCAAAAAAGAAATCACCAGCTTTAAAATTTCTCTTAGCTTTTAATCCAATCAGTTCTTGTTTACGATTAGGTTGTAATCCACGTCCTGGACTTTTTACAGAAATAATATCTTCTGTAATAATCTCTTTAGGTGCTAAATTGCGTGTAATTACTAAACTTTTAGCTAATATTTCTCTATTCATTAACTCGCCTTGGCTGAGAGAACGTTCTGAGTTTTTTCCCATTGCTTCTTCTACTTGTCTGATTCCCTCTACCATTGCCTTAAATTCGGGAAACAACAAGCTAACCCTATGATCGTTACCTTCCCAAGATTTATCCAAAGTAAAATGTTTTTCGATTACCTTTGCACCTTTTGCTACCGCCGCGATAGTTACATAAATTCCTCGTTCGTGACCAGAATAACCTACTGGACATTCACCAATTTCTTTAAGACGATCTAAATAATTGAGATTAATATCTTTAAAGGGGGCAGGATAAGTAGAATTACAGTGTAGCAATATGTACTCTGCTCCTAAACTTTTCAACACTCTCACAGCATCAATAATTTCTGACTCCTTAGACATTCCTGTGGAACAAATTAAAGGCTTTTTAGTACGAGCTAGGGCTGTTAATAAGTCATAATTAGTTAAATCAGCAGAAGCTACTTTATAAGCCGGCATACCGTAATTTTGTAGTAAGCTTAAACTTTCTATATCCCAGGGAGTACATAGTGGAAGAATATTTTTTTCTTTACAATAATCAAACGCAGCAAACATTTCGTTTTGGCTGAGTTGAAATTTAGATAACAAATCTAATGTATATTGAGAACCTAAATCTTCAGAGGCATCATTAGCATTACCGCCATTGTGATAAAGAGATGCTAAGTCTCTTATTTGAAATTTAGCAACATTTGCTCCAGCTTCTTTAGCTAAATCAATTAGTTTTTTAGCATTTTCTAAACTTCCATTATGGTTATTGCCAATTTCCGCAATAATAAAAGTTGGCGAGTTATGATTAATGACAAAATCTCCAATGAATATCCCTGATGAACGATTCCAAACTATCGCCACTAATCTGCGTTTATGATCCAGAATTGGGATTACTTCACCACCTTGAGAAAAGTAAGATTCACATTTGCTTAAATCCTCATCTTCCCAAAAAAATAAAAACTTTTTGTTATAAGCTAAATAAAGGGGTTGATTGAGGTTCATATCATTTTGTGCAATTATCCATCTCCGGAAATCTCCATCTGTAAAAATACCCTCTAAAACTCCATCTTCTGTCAAAGAAAATATAATTCTTCTGCCATTTATACTAATTTTTTTCAAGGCATTAAGAATACTTTCTTCAGAAAAAATAATATATTTAGCTAGATTTTTTTCAATGAGCATATGTTTAAATACCTATTTTTTGAAGCACAAACTTTAATCAATAAGTATTATTCTAATAATGGTGAAACAATCATATTAGAAATAAACTCTTCTCGATCCAAAAATGGCCACATATCCTCCAAAGGTTTAGAAACCATAGTACCATCTTCTTTCTTTAAAGATGATAAGCTTGGTGCACGGACTTCATTCTTTGGCACTATAACCTCACACAGCATTAAATCATTACTGTTAAGAATCTCTCTAATTTGTTCTCTTAAATTAATTGAAGTAGATATTTGTGTAGTGGCTAAACCATAAGCAGAGGCAACATTGAGTATATCAGGTAAAGACAAACCACTTGTTGTGTCTGCACCAACTAAACGACTAAAATACTTTTGCTGAGAATTTCTAATGGATGCAAAACCTTGGTTGTTGAAAACAAAAAATTTAATAGGTAAATTTAGGCGTTTGGCTGTTTCTAATTCTTGAATATTCATCTGAAATCCACCATCGCCATCTACACATATTGTGCGTTTAAGACCACTGGCAAGACAAGCGCCTATACTGGCTGGTAATCCAAAGCCCATAGACCCTAATCCTCTAGTATGAAAAATTCTTTGACCAGCTTTTACAGCAAAAACCAGCAAAAATGTTTCAATGGCGTTACCCGAACTCCCTGAAACTATTACGTCTTGTCCTGTCAGTTCTTCTGCTAATACTTGAGAAAATACATAGGCACTAACCCCTTCTGTTTGATTCCAATATTCTGGCAACACGACTGGATATTTGTGTTTCCATTTTTGACAATATCCTAACCAACAAGATAAATCTTTGTGTTGAATTTTTTCTTTTTGTTTTAAAAGTTCTTGCAGAAAGTATTTAGCATCAGCACAAATTGGCAGATGAATAGTGGTTTTCATTTTGTTGATTTCTGCCAGATCGATATCAACAATAATTTTTTTTGCTGCTCTTGCTAGTTTATCGTGAGCATAACCTGTCATTGCCATATCTAATCTGGCACCAATACTTAAGAGTAAGTCGGAATTCTGCAAAGTAAAATTTGCTCCTCGTGGAGCCATCGAACCCGGTTTTCCAAAACACAATGGATGATCATCAGCTATTAAATCTAGTCCTAACCAAGTTTTTAAAACAGGAATACCTAAATAATTAATTAGCTCTAGAAATTCAGCCTGTGCACTAGCTAATCTCACCCCGTTGCCGACTACTATTACCGGTCTTTCTGACTCATTTAATAACTCAATCAGTTGATGGAGTTTTTCAGAAAGTTGAGTAATATCAAAATGATATTCAATCTCTTGAGCACTAAACCCCTCCTGTGTCTCAGGTTCAATCATGGCAGCCTGAACATCTAAAGGGATATCAATCCACACTGGACCTGGACGACCAGATTTAGCTAAATAAATAGCTTTTTCAATATGATATCTAATCGTATTTGGCTCTGTAATTATTACAGCGTACTTGGTAATAGATTTAACAATAGAAACTATATCTACCTCTTGAACTCCCAGTTGTCTAACTCCTGAATCTCCTTTTAAATCTGCTCTTTTTACTTGACCAGAAATAAATAAACATGGAGTTGAGTCTAACCATGCTCCGGCTACACCTGTAACAGCATTTGTTCCTCCTGGCCCAGTAGTAACAAGAGCAACACCTAGATTATTCGTTACTTTGGCATAAGCCTCGGCTGCGATTGCACTTGCTTGCTCATGGAGATTACAAACAAATTCAATATCTGGAATATTTCCTAATGAATCATTTAAGTACATTGCACCGCCACCAGGTAATATAAAAACATGCTTTACTCCCTGTTTAGCGATACATTGGATAACATAGTCAGACAATTTAATCATAGTTTTTATATTAAGATGATTTGGGATTATCAATATTATTGGATAATAAGAGATAGAGAAATTCAGGGACTGCGCCCTGCCCTCCAAGATGTGTAGTAATTATGTCCATTTTTTCTTGTACAGAACGATGCTTATTAGCTGGAGCTACAGACAACCTTGTTAATGTCAAAGCAGGTAAATCATTGAGCTAATCACCCAGAAAACAGACTATGAGAAATCAATATTATATTTGGTACAAAAAATTGCAGCATTCTTGCTTAATCTTTAGCATCCTTTATATATATTTATAATTCCCATTTTTCAGTGAAACAAACCATACAAGTTAAATGTCAGATAGCTTATTGTTTATACACATCCATAAAGTGAAAGGGAAAAAGTACACTATCGCCTTAACCTATGTTGCATACCATACCAAACAAAAGTTTTTTTAATAGCTTCTGTAAGCTCTACCATAGTTTGATCCTCTAACAATGATAAAGACCTATTGATTGATGGCACATAGCGATTAGGAAGCTGATCTAGTTTTGATATTTGATGAATATTCACTTTCACTTCATAAATTTTCCCAATTAATTCAGCTAAATTCTTAATAGAAATTTCTTGATTTGATCCAACATTATAGGGAAAAGAACTTTTACCTTCAAATAAAATTGTCCATAACCAAATCATCAAATCTGACGCATATAAATACGATCTTAATGGTGTTCCATCTCCTTTAATTTCAATATTTTTACCTTCTATTGCATCTCGAATAAAATTACCAATAGCAAAATGAAGATTAAGGGGTAAATATGCTCCTACAAATGTAAAACATCGGGCAATTTTAGTTTCTATACCATATTCTTGACTATATAATTTACAAAGTAATTCAGAAACTCTTTTTCCTTCTCCATAACTGGATGATATATTACAAGTATCGGGAGAACCTTCATAAGTTTCAGGAATATGAGACATCGTATCAGGTTGTTTGCCATAAACTGCACCTGAACTAGTTAATAAATATTTTTTTACTCCTGATACTTTCGCAAATTCTAAGGTTCTTCTTGTCCCTTCTATGATCTCATTGAACATTCCTAAGTGATTATCTTCATATAACCTAGCGTTAGTAGAAGTTCCTGCATGAATTAAGTAAGAAAATTCTCCTTTAGGGAAGGGGAAATTGCAGATATCCCCTTGATAAAATTCTAAAGCAGGGTGATTAAACAAATGAGGACATTTTTGTTTAAATCTCTCTAGATCTCTTGTTAAAATCACTGCTTGAGCAGACAATTTTAATTGATCAACTATATAAGTAAAACTTTCTAGCAACCAACAGCCAAAAAAACCTGTTCCGCCGGTAATAAATATCCGCTTTTCATTCATTTCATCCCATAATGATTCTGTATGGATGAGAATATGTTCTAAATCCTCTATTAATATTTTCGTCATATTCTCTTTCGTCCACAGAATTTATATAGGTGTTTTACCATATATAAAAATATATTTTCATTTAAAGCAGGATATACTCCAACCCAAAAACTGTTATTCATTACATAATCAGTATTTGTTAAATCCCCCACTACTCGATACTTTAAGCCTTTATAAGCTGGTTGCTTAATTAAATTTCCTCCAAATAATAGTCTTGTTGTTATTTTATTTTCTTCTAAATATTTCACCAATTCATAGCGATTAAACCCAGCATTTTCTTTGACTGAAATCAGAAAACCAAACCAACTTGGTTCTGATTCATCGGTAGGTTTCGGTAAAATTAATACATCTTGCAAGTCTATTAACTTTTGATATATAAAATCAAAGTTTTTCCTTCTTTTCTGCACAAATTGAGGCAATTTTTCCAATTGTGCCAAGCCTACAGCAGCTTGCATATCGGTCATTTTTAAGTTATAGCCAATATGGGAATAAGTATATTTATGATCGTACCCAAAAGGTAATTCACCTAATTGCCAACCAAGTCTTTTATTACAAGTATTATCTACTCCAGGAGGGCACCAACAACTTCTTCCCCAGTCTCTCAAAGATTCTAGGATTTTTTTTAATTTAGAATCATTAGTTAATACTGCTCCCCCTTCTCCCATCGTCATATGATGAGCAGGATAAAAACTTGCTGTGGCTATATGTCCAAATGTTCCTGTTTTTTGTCCTTGATATAAACTTCCTAATGCATCACAATTATCCTCTATTAACCATAAATTATGTTTTTGGACAAATTCAGTTATTATCTTTACATTAAATGGATTACCTAATGCATGAGCGATCATTATCCCACGAGTGTGTTCTGATAATGCTGCTTCTAATTGAGTGATATCTATGTTATAAGAGGGAATTTCTATATCTAAAAATACTGGGACTAATTGATTTTGAAAAATCGGATTGACTGTGGTAGGAAAACCCGCAGCTACGGTAATTATTTCATCTCCAGGCTTTAATCTTTTCTCTCCTAATTCTGGAGATGTTAGTGCAGTTAATGCTAATAGATTAGCTGATGAGCCTGAGTTTACTAATAAACAATGTTTAACCCCTATCCATTGGGCAAATTTTTCCTCAAATTCGGCTGCAAAACGTCCGGTTGTTAACCAAAAATCTAGGGATGAATCTACTAAATACTGTAGTTCTGTTTGATCAAATACTTTCCCTGATACTGGTATAGGTGTTTCTCCTGGTATAAATTCACGTTGCGGAAATGCTTCTGAGTAATATTCTGCTACTAGTTGGAGAATTTGCGATCGCAATAGTTGTTTCTTTTTCATTCATTTTTACTTTAAAAGATTTTGATACCAATTAATAGTTTTTTCTAATCCTGTATCTAGATCAAATGAAGGATACCAATTTAATATTTTTCTCGATTTCTGACTAGATAAATATTGATTTTTAATTTCATTACTCGCTTGATTTAAAATTTTTGGCTTCAAATCTGAGTTCATTAATGCTAATATTTTTTCTACTAAGTCTAAAACTGTTAATTTTATCTCTAAAGAAAAATTAAATGCCTCGCCAACCAATTCAGGGTGCTGTGATAAGTTTTCTGCTAATAACATATAAGCCTTCACACCATCTTCTACATATAAATAATCTCTGACAAAGCAACCATTAGATCTGATTATAGGAGCTTTTTCTTTTAAGATAGATTTAATAGTTCCTGGTACAATTCGACTCCAGTTTAAATCACCTCCACCATAAAAGTTTCCACAACGGGCGATCGCTACTGGTAAATTATAAGTATGGGCATAAGTTTGAGTAATTAAATCAGCACAAGATTTACTTACATCGTAAGGATGTATACCTTTTAGGGGAGTATTTTCTTCATAAGGTAACTGTACCTGTTCTCCATAGGCTTTATCTGAAGATGCCACTATAATTTGTTTGACTGTAGAACTATGACGGCAAGCTTCAAGTAAACGCCAAGTACCAGCAATATTAGTTTCAAAAGTAGAAATGGGGTTACGGTTAGCAACTCCTACGACGGTTTGAGCGGCTAAATGAATAACCGTATTAATTTCATATTCTTCTAAAATTCTTTGTAACAGAGCTTGATCACAAATATCACCTCTAACAACTTTAACTTTTTCTAAGACTCGACTTTGTATCAAAAAACTTTGAGGAATCCAGTCTCGAACTAAACAAACAATATCCGCACCAACGGTTAATAGATGTTTAACTAACCAACTACCAACCAATCCCGTTGCACCTGTAATAAAAATTGGTCTATCTTGCCAGAAATTAGAGCTATTAATCATACTTAATTCCACACTTTCCAAGGAGGATTAACACTATCCCATAAATCTTTTAATCTGTATTTGTCTCTCAAAGTATCCATACACTGCCAGAAATCATAATGACGATAGGCAGCTAATTGTCCTTCACTAGCTAGTTTTTCTAATAAAGCAACTTCTAATACTTCATCATCACCCTTTAAATAGTCAAAAATCTTGGGTTCAAAAATTAAAAATCCTCCATTAATCCAACCTTCTTCCATTTGAGATTTTTCCAGAAATTCATCTACTAAATCACCTTGAAATCTTAAACTTCCAAAACGGGCTGGAGGACGGACTGCGGTTACGGTTGCTAAACATTTATGAGATTTATGAAATTCTAATAATTCCTTAATGTTTAAATTAGCAACTCCATCACCATAAGTAACCATAAATGTTTCATTATCTAACCAAGGCTGTAATCTTTTGATTCGACCTGCTGTCATGGTGTCTAATCCTGTGTCCATGAGATGAAGAATCCAATCCTCGGCTGCATTATTATGAATATCTACATGACCATCTTGTAAATTAATAGTCATACTAGAATTTAAATTGTAATATTCCAAAAAATAGCGTTTAATATAATCGCCTTTATAGCCTAAAGCAATGTAAAAATCTTTATACCCATAATGAGCATAGATTTTCATAATATGCCAAAGTAGAGGGCGACCACCAATTTCTACCATTGGTTTTGGGATGATTTCTGTTTCTTCTGCCAGACGAGTTCCTAATCCTCCAGCTAAAATTACAACTTTCATTTTGTTTTATCTTTAGCTAATGGACATCATAATATAAAGGTAAATAACAATTGCCATCAGTATAAATACTGGAGCATAAAAAAATTATAGAATAAGAGCGAAAAGCAATAGGCGCTCGAAAATGCCAGCACTATTAAGAATTCTGCTGACTTCAGAAGAAGAGAAAACATTGCAGAGTTAAGCCTTGCAGATAACGTACCTCGAAGCATTCGTGATAGTTTAATGTCACGTAATATTTATCAATAAGCAATCGTACTTAAAATATTGCCGAAATCGGGGTTGGAAATAGAATTTTTAGGTAGGCAATGCCAAAGGCGGGCTAGTCCCGCGATTTCAAACTAATCGTTATTCTGAAAATTCTTCAGAGATCCACCTAAATCCCCATATTTCTGGTTTTAACTTGAATCTTGAGGATGATTCTTTGTCTTTTGATGTCTGCTTCAAACTGCTTTATGCCTTCTTATACCAAGTTGCCAAAGTTAGTCTTGTTTGTAACTAAGGTGGCTCTTGGACTGACTTGCGAGCAAATAATACGATCAAAGACAACTTGGTATTAGAAGCTAGCCAGAGACAGACTTTTATTGATTGCCTTTTATTAGTTCATTTGTTTGCGTTGAAAGAGATGGTTTCTCAAGCCCTCACTAAAAGCATGATTAAATATCAAGATACCTCTGCCACATCTGCTCGTAAGCCTTTTCCATGTCACGGGTAAACTGCTTACCATTCCATAAGGGTGCTGTTTGTCGAGATGCTTTCAATTTCAAGGCCACCTGCTGGCGTAAAGTCTCATCTTTCCCCAAGCGGACACCCCACTCAATATATTCTTCATCAGTCCAGGCAATGCCTTCTGTGATACCTGCATTCATCATCATGGTGTAGCTGTTACGCGCTGCAAACTGTTCGCCGACTCTTGTCACCAAGGGGATACCCATCCATAATGTTTCTAAGGTTGTTGTCGCTCCGTTGTAGGGAAATGTATCTAATACAATATCAGCAATGCCTAAATTAGCACGATGAACTGACTCTAAATAGACTTGTGGTAAAAATCGTAATCGAGAACAATCTACACCTTCTTCTTCAGCAATTTGGTAAAAGAAGCGTTTAATTGTTTCCTCCTCAGCAAGTCCTTTAATCAAAAAGTAGCTGTTAGGTACTTGTTTGATAATTTGCATTTGCCACCTTGTCGTTTCTGGATGGCGTTTATATCCTCTTTGGGCACTGAGATATACAACGGCATCCATAGGGATATCCAAGTCATCGCGGCGGAGAGTTGGTACACCAACTTCAAAACCATCTACTGCTATGTAAGTTTGGGGTAATCGCCAAATTTTCTCTATATAATAATTTTGTGCATGATCTGGTAGTACATAAGGATCTGCGATAAAGTAATCAATTGCAGGTATGCCTGATGCATCCCACCCCAGCCAAGTAACTTGAATTGGGGCTGGCTTGAGTGCCATCACTTCACAAGTAATATCTAGAGTGATACTATCAAGGTCAATTAAAATATCAATTTCATCTTGATATATCTGATCGGCAATTTCTAGACCATTCATACCTAATTGACGAACTTTCCCTGCCTGACTTAGATACCATTCTTGGATATAGTCATTGACTAATTGATAGTTAACAAAATAAGTATGAATATCAAATTTATCTCGATCGTGATGTTGAAATAACCAACGAGCTAGCCAACCAACAGAATGATTCCTTAAAGCGTAAGATACATAACCAATTTTTAATTTCTTAGTAGGGGAAGAAAAACCTCGATTATTGATAATTTCGTGACAATAATTTTTTCCTTCGGATTGACTAAGAGCTTGAATATAAAAGTTAAAAATATCAGCTACCTGATTATGAATAGCTCTAAAATTAGTAGGAGAATCTTTAATGTGAGGTATTGCAAAAGATGGCGTAAGTAATCGTAATATTCTTCCTTCTTCTAAAGGAATTCGTGGAGCTTTAATAAATTGTTGAAACACAGTTTCTAATTCTTGACAAGTTGTACATATCTCTTGCCAATATCCCCCTGCTGACATTAGACCCCTTAACAGCAAATGTAGGGCAAAAATTTTATCAGCCAAGCCTTCTGATAAGGAGTAACACAATCTAGCTGTTTCTATACCCTGAGAATAATTACGAGCATCTTGATAAAAAGTCGCTAAGTGCCGCAAAACTTCTACATTATCTGGCTCCAATCGTAAATGCAATTCTAGCAGAGATGCTGCTAGTAAAGGCTGCCGCAAAGTATGACCAATTTTGATAGCAGCAGGAAGCAGTATAGAGAAGCATTGATGAGGATCAGAGAAATAAGGAAGACTAGCTTCTATTAAATTTAGATTAATTGGATGAAAGGGAATAGTAGTTAATAGTTCTTTTACAACTTGGATTAATAAGTGGATATCTATTTCTATATTTTCTTTCGCTTTTAAGCACTCGATTAAACCCCACTCATTCAAATCATCAATTTCTTCAAATTTTTGCAATTTGATAGAAAGTATAAGAATTTGAAGCAAATTGTTTATATAGCTAGGATTAATTTCCCGCATGTGCTGGCGAATTAACCAAGATAGAGAATATTCTGCCAGTGTTTCACGCCTTTCAGCTTCTATTTGCAAAAATTGAAATAGTTCATTTGTCCAAATTGGTAACTGTTCTTCATCCGCCTCTGTCATTGGCAGCATCCAAGTCATTTGAGCTTCTGCTTCTTGCTCTTGTAATAGCATTAATAATCCTAAATGCCAATAATAGGAGATAGTATTTGGTTCTATCGCTATTGCTTGCTCGTATAACTGTGCTGCTTGCAGATAGTTTTCTTGAATGAAGTATTGTTGAGCCTGATTTTGCCAATTATATATCTCAGTAATCATTGTGATTCTTATGGAAAAATGTATGGTAATTCTAATTGTGAATAAATCACACACAAAATTGAAATAAAGTGGATAGAATAATCTACCCACTTGGGAAAATACGTAATTTAGCTTAATAAAAGCCGTTATGACAAATTAACTTTTATCTCAAGTGGTGTAGATGAGTAATATTTCGCCTATTAACTTACTTCTCTACTTGGATAAGCTAACGTAGGCACTGGGGCAACTGGGTGATCCTGTGCCGGTGAAACCAGAAGTCGCTACAGCTCCCTCACCGCCAACTCTAGTTAGTGAAGATTCACATAAAAGAGCTATGGTGGTAGCTTCACTGGTAGAAGCTTGTGTTGTTACACCCACACCACCAAGATAATTTTTGAGAGGTGCAGTCGCAAGTATTACTCCTCCTTGGTTGGTTACTTGGCTAGCAGTACCAGTAAGTGTGTACTGGTAATTTGTTGTTTGTGTTGCAATACCAAGACCTAATTTACCAATTTCACCTGCAAGTGCAAATGTGTTCTGTTCTAAATAATAAGCTTGCTGCGCGCGGTTCATGGAACCCACGTAGGTTTTAGCTTCTGACTGCTTGGCTTTGTTAGCTTGGTTCAAGAAAGAAGGTAGAGCGATCGCAGACAAAATACCGATGATAATAATAACAACCAACAATTCGATTAATGTAAAACCTTCTTCGTTTTTCTTTTTATTGAGAATGTGTTGGAGAAATTTTGCTTTTAGTTCGGTTTTCATAAGTGTTTTCCCTGGGGTAGGAAGTGCTTGTGTGTTCTAGATATAACTTACCCAACTGCGATCGCTTTCCTATCACCTTCAGAAAAAAAGTTTGGGTAGATGTGTTTACACAATCCAGAATCCTTGTATCCCAATTGACACAGATATAACTAAGCCCCTGGTGTTCACCAAGGGCTAGATTCTTAATTTCATTTGTGAGAGTGAGAGTGCTTTATTCCAACTCAGGTGGCCATAGTTCTGATACCGCCAGTTTCCAACCTGGTAGTAAGTCTGGTAGTGTGAGTGTATCGCCATTCTGCATCACCACTGGAGTTTGGTTTAATCGGTAAACTGTTACTGTCAATTTATCAGGATCTATCAGTATGCCGACTACAGACCCAAGTTGCAAAAATAACTGAATCTTCTCTTCAAGTGGTTTAATTCTGTCGCTTTTAGATTTAATCTCAACCATCAAGTCTGGAACTAACTCTACAAAGTCGCGCTTGGTCTTTTTCAATCGATCGGCGCGAACAAAAGACACATCAGGCGATCGCTTCCCATCTTCCCTAGCCAATCATTATTTATTATGCTATATTAAGCGTAGTCGTTATGAGTTCATATATTTTCATGACTAACCCAACAGTAGAAAACTTAGTAATTATCGGTTCTGGGCCAGCAGGGTACACAGCCGCCATTTATGCTGGACGCGCTAACCTGAAACCCGTTGTATTTGAAGGTTTCCAAGCCGGGGGTTTACCTGGTGGGCAATTAATGACAACAACGGAAGTTGAGAACTTTCCAGGGTTTCCCCAAGGGATTACGGGGCCGGAACTGATGGATCGGATGAAGGCGCAGGCGGAGCGCTGGGGAGCGGAACTATATACTGAAGATGTTATATCAGTTGACTTGAGTCAGCGTCCATTTACAGTGCGATCGCAAGAAAGGGAATTTAAAACCAACAGCATCGTCATTGCTACAGGTGCGACAGCAAAGCGTTTAGGTTTACCCAGCGAACATGAATTTTGGAGTCGCGGTATTTCCGCTTGTGCAATTTGCGATGGTGCAACACCAATTTTTCACGGTGCAGAATTGGCTGTAATTGGTGCTGGCGACTCGGCGGCGGAAGAGTCAATTTACCTCACCAAATACGGTTCTAAGGTAAATATGTTGGTACGCACTGATAAAATGCGGGCTTCTAAAGCTATGCAAGACCGCGTTTTGAGCAACCCAAAAATCCAGGTGCATTGGAACACAGAAGCCGTGGATATCTTCGGTAATGGTCACATGGAAGGGGTGAAAGTCCGCAATACTAAAACTGGTGAAGAGAGCAAACTGCACGCTAAGGGTTTATTCTACGCTGTTGGTCATACTCCCAATACCTCTTTATTTAAGGGGCAGCTAGAACTGGATGAAGTGGGTTACGTTGTCACCAAACACGGTACTGTAGAAACCAGTGTAGAAGGCGTTTTTGCAGCTGGCGACGTACAAGATCATGAGTTTCGCCAAGCAATTACGGCTGCGGGTACTGGCTGTATGGCGGCGATGTTGGCAGAACGTTGGTTGTCATCCAGTGGTTTAATTCAAGAATTCCATCAACAGCCAGAAATAGCAGACAATGAATTAGAACATCAGCCAGCCAAAAAGACTGAAGCCGAGGAAGAAGCTGGATTTAACTTGAATGAGACACGCCATGCAGGAGGTTATGCCTTACGGAAATTGTTCCATGAAAGCGATCGCTTAGTCTTGGTTAAATACGTCTCTCCTGGTTGTGGCCCTTGTCATACCCTGAAGCCAATTTTAAATAAAGTAGTGGATGAATTTGACAGCAAAATTCACTTTGTAGAAATTGACATCGATAAAGACCGAGATATTGCTGAAAATGCTGGTGTGACAGGAACGCCAACTGTTCAATTATTCAAAAACAAGGAACTGGTGAAGGAAGTTAAAGGCGTGAAGCAAAAGACCGAATACCGCCAGTTGATTGAAAGTAATCTTTAGGGA
>NZ_NOLI01000320.1:0-2458 GCF_002245975.1 Nostoc sp. 'Peltigera membranacea cyanobiont' 213
TGTCTGATTTTACTCTTTTTATCGAGAAAAATCCTCCGTAAAAACCCCTTTGTGACAGTTAGGGTGCGGAATGTGGGTTACACAAGTGATAGATGGGGACAGCATCACAGTCCGTCAAACCGATGGTAGCCAAATGTCAGTCGAGCTTTGTGGAATTGATGCCCCAGAAGTGAAACAAGGTGAAGTGCCAGCACAAGCATTGAGCAATGAAGCAAAAGATAAACTACTCAACCTAGTCGCTGCTGCCGATAATCAACTGATGATTATTCCAGTCGCAAAAGACAGCGATGGGCGTACTGTTGCTGAAGTGATGGCTCATGGACAGGGTGAGGCTGAGATTAGTTTTCAGGAAGAACTGCTCAAAAGCGGCTTGGCTAAAACGCAACTTGGCGGCGGGGTAAAATGCCCGAATCAGATAGCTTTTGAACAGACTCAGAAAATAGCGATCGCTTCTAAAACTGGAGTGTGGAGTCAAGACAAACGAAACTAGCCTTGAAGCTAAAACCAGCACTCCAGTTAAAATTTGTCGCAGATTTCAAGTAGGCGCAGATCCACCAAGCGCATTTCTGTAAGCATCAGCAGTTTCTATGCCAAAACCACCAGCTTGAGCATGACGGAGTAGCGATTGTACTATCGGCATCGCAATACTCATGCCAAATAAGGCATTGAAACCTGCAATAACCACTGGTGCAGATAATACAACTGTAAATTCTGGAAATAAGGCTAATACAGCTACTAAGACCAGAAAAACAATCGGTGTCGCAATACCTGCTGCTTTTGCAGCTTCTAAAACTAAACTTTTGTACTCTTCAACAGTAATATCGCCCCGATAAAGATCCAAGGAGTATGAAATTGCTGTGACTATAACTTGGGTAAGAATAGCGGTTCCTGTAGCAGTGATCCCCAACTTAGCAATTGTTCCAGAATTGCAGATAATAGAATCTACGGCATTGTAAACCCGAATATAAAACTGCTCCCCAACATTCATTACTTCAGCTCCGCGACGCAGATTATCAACACCTACTTCCCACAGGATGTTGTCAGCACCATTTGAGCCACCTTGAGAGCGTGGAATGATATGGCTACCATGTTTATCGCTCAAGAATTCACGAATAGTCCGTTCGTTAGCTCCTAGCTTTGATGTACCAGGAATTTTCTCAAAAAGCTTCATTACATCTGCGTCAGAGCGAGGTAAATCTCCGGTTCTTAGACCAGCACGATACCTCAATCTATATGCAATCTTGGGCATCTCTAGAGCTAGTTCCGCAGCAGTCCTTGGTAAGTTTTGCAAAGCCTCAGCTACAGCTACACTCGAAGTTGTCACACTAATAGCAGTGCCTTCTAATGCTTTACCCACATTTTGTACAGCTTGAAAACCTTGCTGTGCTGTTGCAGGCAAATCATTAATTGCATTAATACTTGAGGTAGTAATCTCTACAGCAGTATTTTTTATTCCATCAACTACTTCTTCTATACCCTTTGCTGTATTAGTTGCTGCTTCTTGCGCTTTATCTTTGAGCGTATCCGCCAAATTTCGTGCTTGGTTGATGAAATCCATGTTTCAGTAAACTGTTGTTTTGATAATTCAGTATTTAGTTCAGCTTCTCCCCTCAAAGCTAAGAACCACATCAGCATTAATCATGAACTTTCAAGGGAATATTTAAAGAGATAGTAAGGAATTTATAAATTTAGGTTGTGCTAGCTTATAAATTGAACTATGAGCTAGTTTAGCTGTTCTGTTAACTATTTAGGTAGTTTTTTATTGATACAGCAATCAGCATTATATGAGCCAGTTTTTAGCTTTGGTCTTCTGTGCTTGAATTGAATAAAGAAAGCGATCGCTGCTCAACATAGGGTTCAATCTGCATTTGATGTCTCTTCAGTCGGCAAATAGCGGGTTAACTCTCGAATAACAATTTTTCTAACCTTTTTGCTTCGCCTGAAGTGAGTAAAATTGTTATTGGTTTAAACTTGTTTAACATCAACTGTTTTGCAGAGGTAATACAGATGTGGGAATGTTGCAAATGCCATGAGCAGAATGAAGAGACTTTCTCTTTTTGCTGGAGTTGTGGTACCTCAAACGATGGAATCGAGGACAAGTCATTCCAGGGAGTTGACGAAATTGCTCCTTCTAGCATTAAAGGTCAGCCAGTCTTAGTAACATCAACAGGGCTAGCCGAGTATCCAGACCAACAAGAAGTTGAACTTTTGGCGTGTGTTAAATGTGGCTCTGAAAATATAATTCCAAACGTTCGTATTGTCACCCACACAGAAGAGTTTAAAAAGGATCTGCAAGTAGAAATTTACGAAAATCCAAAAGCGCTTATATTTAAAGGAACTCACACTGGGACATTAACAGCATATATTTGTGGACAGTGCGGTTATACAGAAATGTATATCAGCAATCCACAATACTTACTCAATCAGTACAAGAAGAATAAGAAAATTTAATTACCAA
>NZ_NOLI01000321.1:0-2427 GCF_002245975.1 Nostoc sp. 'Peltigera membranacea cyanobiont' 213
ATCGATTGAGTAAGGTTTCATTATAGTTCTTAATGCACTATTACTTACTGTACCTCATGCACCTCGAAAATGCTGTATTTAAACAATACATCCCCATCCAACTAGTACCATCAGATTGGTCAATATGTCCACCTGTAGGAAGGGCTGCACTGCGGTCAAATACGCCAATATTATCTAATCCTAAAAATCCTCCTTGAAAGACATTATTCCCTTCAGCATCCTTACGATTCACCCACCAGGTAAAATTGAGCATCAGCTTTTGAAAAACCCTTTCTAAAAACTGTCGGTCTGTTCGCCCGTAAATCTTCTGTTCAATCTTATAAATGCGCCAAGTTGCCCAAGCATGAACAGGGGGATTAACATCACCAAATGCCCACTCATAAGCAGGGATTTGCCCATTAGGATGCATATACCATTCCCGTGTGAGAACATCCAATTGGTACTTAGCAAAATCTGGGTCAATCATTGCCAAAGGAATAGTATGGAATGCTAAATCCCAAGCCGCAAACCAGGGATATTCCCACTTGTCAGGCATAGAGAGAATATCTTCATTGTAGAGATGAAACCACTCTTGATTTCTACCATTTTGCCTTTCTGCTGGGGGCGTTGGTGTGTTGCGATCGCCCTTCAACCAATTCTCTACAATATAATGATAAAATTGCTTACTCCACAGCATCCCAGCAAATGCTTGTCGTTGCACATTTCGCATATCTTCACTTAGAGGATATGGAGTAATACATTGATAAAATTCCTCAGCTTCTTGTTGTCGCTGACTAAAAATTACTTCAAATTCATTACCAAATGGCTCAACTAAATTTGGTGCATTACTGAGCCGCAATTTTATAGTTTTAGTTTCACCAGCTTCAACTGTTAAGACATAATTAGCAGATGCTTTTGTCCCCATTTTATCGGGATTAACTGCTGATTTTTGACCATTTATGATGTAGTCATTAATACCATCTTTCACATAAGCAGAGGTATTGGGAGAACCAAATAATCGCTGATAATTTGTCTCGTTGTCTGTAAAGAGAACCTCTGTTGCTTCCTGACAATACAACCACCTATTTCCTAAAGTTGGGTGAGATGCTTCAATGATATTGAAGCTATTATCTAATTTAATCTCTTTTAAAGTAGGTTTATCTGCATCTCCATTCCAACACCAAGTATTGCGAAACCAGAGGGTAGGTAACAGGTGCAATATCCTAGCTTCTGTACCTTGGTTGACTATTGTTATTTGAATGAGAATATCTTCAGCAGAATGCTTGGCATACTCCACAAAAACATCAAAATAGCGATTGTCATCAAATACACCTGTATCTAGGAGTTCAAATTCTGGCTCTTGACGATTTCGGCGTTGATTTTCTGCAACTAATTGGGAGTAGGGAAAGGCTGCATGAGGATATTTATACAGCGCTTTCATATATGAATGTGTGGGAGTGCTGTCTAAATAAAAGTAATATTCCTTAACATCTTCACCGTGATTACCTTCACTACCAGTTAGACCAAAAATTCTTTCTTTGAGAATAGAATCTTCACCATTCCAAAGAGCGATGTCTACGACGGGCTACGCCTACGCAAAACAAAGGCGTTGATGATTATCAGAAATACCAAAAATTCCATCTTCACCCCAACGGTAGGCGCGAGAACGAGCCTGATCGTGGGTGAAATAGTCCCAGGCTGTACCATTGGGGCTGTAGTCTTCGCGTACTGTTCCCCATTGGCGATCGCTTAAATATGGACTCCATCTGCGCCAATGGGCTATCTGATTTTGGGCTTCTGCTAATCTGATTTCTTCTTGGGTTGGAGTTGTCATCATCTCACCCTCTGCATATCTGCACTTTATTTTAATTAATTTGCTATATTGAGTATCACGTTTTTATCAAAGATGGGGCTGATATTTTGATTAAAATTGGCTAGGTGAATTGATAAATAAAAATCTAGGATAAACTCAGGAAAAATTTATATTAGTTTTTATTATCAAAATAAATGATCGTTTCGATACTATCTGCTCGTCAGCGTTCAAGATGATGCAAGTATTGCATTGATATGTCGCCGCACAAGATATTTTTGTTGATCTGCGGAGAACTGCTCAGGACAAATAACAACACCAGTGCCAATGCCATCCACAAGGGCGATAAGTGCATTGGCTTCGAGGGTTAAATCAAGATCGGCTCGAATCAGCAAGGCTTTTTGTAAGTCAGCTAACTCTTGACAAATAAGCTGCCGTAGAAGGTCATAGCGTTTTCGGTGTTCCTGAACAAGGCGATCGCGCCCAATAGAATAGCCCAAAAATGCCACCCAAACCTTCCAATGGGAGCAACGCGATTTTGTGAGGTCGGATCGAAAACCAGCGATCGCTAAAACTTACATTTGTGTATGAGGTAGTTTTATTTGCAATTAATATACGTAATTACATGAAAAAGCATC
>NZ_NOLI01000322.1:0-2322 GCF_002245975.1 Nostoc sp. 'Peltigera membranacea cyanobiont' 213
CGGCTGCTTCTCCTTCCCCCTCCTCACAATGATTATCATTCTTGTATTTGGTGATTTTATTGCTTGGAAGTCCCTAACGCATCTGAAAAATCAGATAAACGCTCAACATAACTAGAAAATTGCCCAGAAACGCCAAATTCAGCTATTAATTCTTCCAAAGCACCAGCAAAAAAATAGCAAGCTGTAGTAGCTTGTCCAATTTCTCCGAAATCAATATCACCTCTAATAAATAAAGGTGCAAGTACTAAGAGTGTGAGAAATTCGATAGTAGCCCGATATCCTCTGTTAAAAATTGCCTGATTTCTTTCCCAATTAATCTTTTCTTTAATATTTTTTATGAGGATACTAAATCTGCGTTCAATTATATTCAGTTCTTGTTTTTCTCCTTGAAAAAAAGCTATTGATTCAGCGTGATTGCGGACATGAGTTAGACAATAACTATAATCAGCTTTAGATTCAAGTTCTGCTTGATTAATCTTAATTAATTCTTTATTTAAGAAAACAGCAATCAAATTACCTATAATTGTATAGATAAGCAGAGCAACAGCTATCTGTTGGGAAATTGACCAGACAACTATTAAAAAAGTTACCATTTCCAGTGCTTTTTCTAGTAAAGTAGCTGAAAAACTTAGCGCACTACTGGTTATCGGTTCAATTTCTTGAGATAAACGTTGATCTGGGTTATCAATATCAGCTTTAAAATTGATTTTATAATAAGCACGATTGCTCAAATATTTATTTAAAATATGATTATTGAGCCATTGATACCAATCAAGAGAAATTCTTTTTCTAATAAATTTAGTAAATCCTACTAAAAGCGTTATCAAGACAAGTCCAACAGCATAAAGTGATATAGTATAAGTAAATTTAGAATAATCTTTTTCTTGAATGATGACATCGATTAAATAGCGATGAATGAAACTATTATAAGTAGTTGCAGCGACAAGGGCGAATATTAGTAATATTAGGAGAATAAGCATTCCCCAGGCGCGAATAACGTCTGAAAAAGCTCTATCCCCTGGCTTTGTTGGATACCAGTAAGGGCCGGCGATCGCTGTTACATCTTT
The DNA here is from genome assembly GCF_002245975.1 of Nostoc sp. 'Peltigera membranacea cyanobiont' 213. Classification (NCBI taxonomy): domain Bacteria; kingdom Bacillati; phylum Cyanobacteriota; class Cyanophyceae; order Nostocales; family Nostocaceae; genus Nostoc; species Nostoc sp. 'Peltigera membranacea cyanobiont' 213. The sequence continues at coordinate 1,068 of NZ_NOLI01000322.1, forward strand.
CCAGAATTGAATAAAATCTGAAAAAGCATTTCTTGAGGGTTGAGCTTGAACAACTTGGGTTGGCATATTTTAGAAATAAACTGAAATATTTTGAAATTAAATTTAATACTTTTTAGCGTAGATTAGTAATAATGACCGAATCAATAACCTCACTCAGCACTAATTTTTCAACTCACATTACCTAATTGTTGAGTGCGGCTCAAAGCAGCAAGCACTGCATTAGAAATCACAGTTCGCATACCACCTTTTTCTAACTCGTAAAGACCAGCAGCAGTCACTCCCCCAGGACTAGTTACCTTGTTTCGTAAGACGGCTGGATGTTCATGAGTCTGCAACATAAGTTCTACACTACCGGCAATCGTATGCAATGTGAGTTCTTGGGCTTGTGTGCGAGTTAAACCCATCTGAACTCCAGCATCAATCATTGCTTCGATGTACAGAAACACAAATCCAGTCCCCGCACTACTCAGCGCCGTTGCCATATCAAGGTCATGTTCATTTTGGGTAGCAAATTCCTTATCTAATGCTTGTAAAATTACTTGGGTATGCGATCGCTGGATCTCTGTCACACTTGATGATGCACTCCACACTGTAGTCCCATGACCAACCTCTACTGCAATATTTGGCATTGTCCGAACAACAGCAGGATGATTCAACCCTTGGCATAGAGATGTAACACTAGCTCCTGCCACAATACTAATTACTAAAGCTTCCGGTGAAATTTTACCCTTCAGCATAGCCAGAACCTCTGCCAAAACCTGCGGTTTCACTGCCAACATCACAATGGATGCGCCTTGTACAGCTTCTATATTGCAGGTTGTAGTACCTACTCCATATTCTTTTTCTAAATAAAGGCATCGCGCAGAAACCGGATCGCTGACAATAATTAGTAGATTGTTATCAACAAAAACTGTTGATAACAATCTACTAATTATCATTTCGCCCATTGTGCCACCGCCGATAAAGGCAATTTTTAAATCTCCCAGCATAAACCCAATACACCTATTTCATCGACAAAAATTAAGATTCTTGAATTTATTTTTTTCTTTAAAAAGCTTTCGTCTAAAAAACTTTTTAATTTTTGCATTCCAAACAAAACTAACAGAAATATTTAGCTCATCGAGAGAGTAAACTTGATGCCACCAAAAGGAGGGGAAATAAAGTATTTCACCTGGTTCTAGGGCGTGTCATCAATTAGATAAACTGGAATCAGAACTGCTGGAAAAGAATAAACACTATTGAAACCGATGACGCG
>NZ_NOLI01000323.1:0-2321 GCF_002245975.1 Nostoc sp. 'Peltigera membranacea cyanobiont' 213
GGGGATAATACTGAGGATTGGGGGTTTGGGAGTTTGGGATTGGGGATTAGGGATTGGACATAATAATTAATACTTCTTCTTCCCTTGCTTCCCCTGCTCTTCCACTAGCCACTCCCTATTTACCTTGTCTCCTACCACCTGAATTGCCTACTCCTGGGTTCTTAAAGCTTGGGCAGCAAGATAAATTTTTGTCCATTCGCCTAAAATTTGATGAGTTTTGAGTTTCAACTGTTGGGCTATTATTTCTATTGAGTTCCCTGCTCTTTGCAAATCTAGGATCTGCCGCCCCAGAGGAGTCAATTTTTCCTCAAGTTGCTGCCATTGGTTTTGTGTTAACCCCAAGTTATGTTCTTGCAAGGAAATTGAGAGCCAACTTTCTACTAGCTCTGGTTTCCCTTTGAGAGCAAAAACACGCACGGCGTGGTAACTAATTTTTTCTCGCAGACGGTAGACTTCTTTAGTCTGCTTATTCAGTTTTTGGGCAATATCTTCCTGGGATTTGCCTTGCAAATACAGACGTAGCCACTCCACTGCGTCTGTACCCAGATTTTCTTGTAAATAATTTTCAAATTCTTTTTGCACTGACTGACGTAGCGCTTGTTGTTCCTCTAGGTGTTGTGCTTCTTGATATTCTGCGATCGCTTGACTATCGACTAAGTTAACTCGATTGTCGCTGTCATCGGTGAGGACTTCTTCTGAGACGAGTCTAATCAAGTCACGGCCCGGTACTTGGGTTAAGCCACCGCGCTGAGTGCGACGCAAGTAATTTACAAACCGATAAGCTAATAGGGGTTGATTGCGTACTGGCCGCAGACAATATTCTTCTATGCTGGCAAATAGCAGAGCATCTCCCAATCGTCTATCGGTTGTATATTTGCTCAGATCGGCCATTTGTTGTTGCATGTAGGCATCAGTTTGCAGTAACTCTTGGAGTACTTCTTGCAATACATCCATGACACTGCGCTGGCGATCGCGGCTGAGGGAAACCCAAGTCTGAATTTTATTCCGTAATGTCACTAAACTTCCCAGTCGCGTTATCAAGTTGCGATAAGCACGTTCTCGCCCGAACCCCAAATAGCGTTGACGTAAAATCCTCCAGCGATATTCCATTGCTTGTTTGGCGATATCAACCTCTTTAGGGTTCAATAGGTCAAACCGTTTTGAGTCCGATCCCAAAAGCCAGAGAATAATACTTTGTCTAGCAGCTTCATTTTGTTCTGGACATTCCGCAGCCAAGCGCTTTCGCCAATCTAGAGCCAGTTTTTCCACATCCGTTACCATAGCGAGATTGCGCTCCTCGAAACTCAATTTTGAAGTTTGCATCACAACCCCCATTTGTCCCACCTAATTGTTTAACTGGCAGCTGTCCCTAATTTCATGAGTTTCATGAAAATATCTCAGTGATTCCACTTTTATTACGTCTTAATTCAGCAAAATTATGCAGAAATTTTTGCATTAGTATTTTGCTTTCTATTACAAAATGTCCCAATCCCTTACATATCATGCATTTTGACCGATTTTGTAAATGTTAACTTTTTGTAAAGTTATGTTTTTTAACTGATAATAAAAATCTGCCTAGAGGGCTGAGTATAAGGTTTTGCATACAGATGGGTTGGGGAAATTTGAAATTTTGTAACCGAGCCGAGGAACGAATCTAATTTAACTCAAGAATCGGACGTTATTTCACCCGTATAAGTTTCTACGCTTTACAATCCCTTACGTAGTAAAATACTTAGTTAAATCTCAATATGCATTGGTATTAATGATATTTTTGGTCTGGAAGACCCCCCAACCTTTCTTAAAATCGGTTTAATTCCCTCATTTTTAAGAAAGGTGAGGGAGGATCGAGACCTAGCTGAATAGTATTAAGTTAAATTTCGTACTATTATTTTGATTTTATTAAGTGTATATACACAAGTTAGCCTTTAAAAGGATGTTTGGTAAGTCGTTAATAAAAGCTTAATCTCTAAACTAGCTTCACCTACAACTGTACTTCTAATATTGGCAAATTATTCTTCAAACCCTGACATTGCCAATAATGAATAGTCAACAGTCAATATTGATTTTGACTATTGACTCTGACTGTTGCTTTCCCTCTGCTTGAAAATTCAACTTATGCAAATATAAAAACAGAAAGAATGCAACCTTCAAAAGCTTTAATGGTCAGAAGCCTTACAAGAGACTTATCATTGAACCACCCCACCGCAAGGCGGATGGGGATTCCTGACATCTCGTGATGACAGCGGGACATTCAAGTATCCCTCTAGACCCTCAAGCTAACACCCATACGAGAGGCGTAAGAATTGGGCTTACATTTATAG
>NZ_NOLI01000324.1:0-2320 GCF_002245975.1 Nostoc sp. 'Peltigera membranacea cyanobiont' 213
TTTTCTGTCCCCTCTAACTCCCCACAGTACAGGCTTCTAGGCAACAATGGTTTATGCACTGTGTCTAGTTATAAAGGAAGAGGCAAGCGCGGTTGTCTTATGCATTGCTCAAGGCGTGTTTTTAAATAGAACTACTAAGGGACTTGCGGAGAAATAAAATACCAGTCATTCTAGAAGATCAGGAAGGGCGGATATGCCTGCACCTGCTGGAAATTTTGGGAATGGGAATTGCTTTGTTCATGCTCACCGACATCATCAACCCTACCATTCGGTTTCTATTTGTAGTCTTATCTTTTTTAATTATTAACATCTGGATTTATCGAGGATGTTGGAGGCAGAGGGCAGTTCTTGCTGGAGGAAAACTGCCCCGGAGGCGGAGCGGCTCCGGCTCCGCTCTGTAACAGCCGCGACCACTATGGTCTTGGGTTTAAGACAAGAACTCCAAATTTTCTTGTTTTGTGGCTCTTTTTCAGGAGGGGTTTGAATCCTAGTAAGTGAAAAAACCTTCTGCCTCCTGCCTCCTGCCTCCTTCAACTAGTCTGGCATTATCTCAGCCGCTTAAAAAGAAGCTCTAGACAAGTTTTTCCTCATCTATTTACACTCAAACAAATGCTTGAATTTTTAAGTCAAGCAGTAGACCGCAACTATGGGGTAGCCTATGAAGTGTACTTGCCATCTGGTTAATTTCAGTTAATTTTAGGAGTTAATAGATAAGTTTAATTTATAATTTATTCCAAGCAATCAGCTTTTGCACTTTTATCCAAAAACGGTATCACAGGCTACAATTTTTTGGCGATCGCAGAACTTTTCGGTCTACTGATAGTGTAGAACTCGGCTTGCATGAAAGGCGGACAGGGGTAGTCTGTGTAGTTGTTAATCGATGTCTGTCACTAAAATTGTAACTGCTGTAATTTGCATACCTCGACGTATTTTGACACAATTCGGTATACCATATTGAAGCTTAATTTTTTACCCTAGTTTTAGCCCCAAAACAAAGAGACAGGAAAGTAGCCTGTCTCTTTGTTTTGGCTATATTTCTAAGAAGGCGGTACCCGTATTTGAACCGATGATGAGGTATTTATACCTCATCCCCCAATCCCCCAGTCCCAATGAGTGGTAATATATTTTCATGGCTGCTGTAATCCTTGCTATCGATGAACAAATTATTGGATGAAACGCTGTCAATCGAAACTGCTGAACGTATAAATAGTAGAGCTAGTACTCCCTTTGATAATGCTTACAAAGCAGCATTATCCACTGAGGGAGCAAGATACATTCAGGGATTTTTAACTTTTGTGGGAAAGCCATACACACCAATTGAACACAGTTGGATTGAATTAGGCGATGCCTCTGAGGTACGCATTGTCGATCCTACATTACCGCACTTAAACAAAAATCCCCAAGAACTCTGGTATTTTGCTGCACAAAAGCTGACCGTTAAAAAACTCAAAGCCATCATTGAAGAATCAAAAGAAGATTATCCAGAAGATGAACCATTGCCAATCTATGGTGAACCACCTTATGAATATTACGGTGATGTGATGTTGGGTGGTCAAGACTATTTGGCGGCATATCAAGCCGCAGAAGCTAAGTGCAAAGAAATCAACGAACTTAACCCTGAGAGAAACTAAATAATTCGTAACTAGGACTAGCCCTTTCAAGGTGTGTTACAGCGCTTCCGGCTATTATGCAATACAGTTTTCCTCTTGCCCGTCTCCTATCATAGCTTTCAGCTTTGAGGATGTACCTCATAGCCGCCGGAAGTGCTGTAATGTTCTGTGTTTTCTGGGCTAGAATCTTAGCAGTAGAGACATGAGGCTTGTTCTTAAGATAAGTTCGTTTTGGTTGAGCAATCTTTGGACCTCTTGGGTGGCGACGAAAAGCTCTCAGCTTGGCAAGACCTGCCAGATGTTTGAGAATTTGCGATAATTCTATGAAGGTCATGTTGTGAAAAACACGCCATTCTTCAGAGGGAATCGCAATCATCATCCCTCGGTAAGTACCCCTGATTTCGTCGGCTAAATAGTAACTAGAAATTTCGGCTTCTATCTTTTCGGTTCCATGAACACTTCTGAGGGCTGCCTTAACGGTAGACAGGACGTTATAAGCAACTAAAGCGACGCAAAAGGTAAACAAAGCAGCTTTTGGATAGCCTAGCGTATTAATCTCGCAGCAGAGATTTTCTGTCAGGACTTGAAACAAGGTTTCGAGTTTCCAACGTTTGCGGTACAGTTGAGCTATCAAAAGTGCATCTATGACCGTTGTGCAAGTACCCGCGCCGGCCACGCTATCAGACAAGAAATTAGTGAGAAGAAAAATT
>NZ_NOLI01000325.1:0-2278 GCF_002245975.1 Nostoc sp. 'Peltigera membranacea cyanobiont' 213
GAAATTCGCCTTGATATTGGGGAAGTAGCAGAAGTTTCCCAAGCGGAAGTTTATTACGATACTCAAGGAAGGATGACGAGCAGCCAATTAGTAAAACAAGATAGTTATCGCTCTTTGGAAACTCATCATCAACAAGTATGTGTCGCTCATATCGAACCGCCTGGACAAACAGGAATAGACCGAATACAGGCACAATTTGAAGTCAATGAACAACGGGTATTAGTAGTGACGGTAAAGGATTTATTGACGGGAAAAATGTTAGTTAAGAGGGGAGCGATCGCTAAACTCAAATAATCTCCTCTCTGCGCCTCAGCGGTTCGTTGAAAAAATCACCGTAATTTGGTAAATTGTAATGCCAGAAAATCATAATCAACCTAGAGAATATGATGCTGTGTTGGGTGGACAAGTAGCACCACCTGTTGATGGTGTTGTTTTAGGTGGAATAGAGGGTGTTAAAAGGCGTTTAGCTAGTGCATCTTCTGAACAAAAAATTGCAGCGCTAGCAGATGCACTAAAGTACGGGGAAGCAGGTTTAAAATTACTAATTCAAACTTTGACAGATGTATCACCAGAAGTACAGCAAACCGCAGAAAATTTGCTTTTCCACCATCGAAAAGAACCAAGAGTAAAACAAGCACTACATAAGTATAATCCTAGGTTAGTGTTTGAATGTTTGCAAACAATAAGTGGATACACACATAATGTTCATACCGTAGTCATCAGCCCCGATGGGCAAACTATTTTTAGTTGCAGTGATGACAACACAATTCGACTATGGAGTTTATCACAAAGACAGGAAATTTATATTTTGCGAGGACATTCCAAAGGAGTAAGTTCTATTGCTATTCACCCTAATGGGCGGATTCTCGCAAGCGGTAGTTATGATGAGACAATTAAACTTTGGGATATTCAGACAAAACAAGAACTCATTACAATCACAGCACACTCTGGTGGAGTTCATGCGATCGCCATTAGTCCAGATGGCCGGACTTTAATTAGTGGTGGTGCAGACAATACTGTTAAGGTATGGGATTTGCAGACAGGAAATTTACTTCGCACCTTAACTGGTCATTCAGGAGCTATTTATGCAGTTACTTTTCACCCTGATGGACAAACTATTGTAAGTCAAAGTGATGATAAAACTCTAAAGCTATGGCATTTTGATACAGGAATAAAACTTTGTACTCTCCCCACTAGATGTTCAGGTGGGCGTACATCTTTAGCCTTTAGCCCCGATGGGCAGATATTAGTTAGTGCCTGTCGTGAAACACTAAAGCTATGGGATTGCTCAACAAGACAGGAACTTCACGTTTTGCACGGATATTTAGAAAATATTAAATCTCTTACCTTCAGTCCAGGAGGAATTGATAGCTTTGCTATTAGTTCTTATGGTCAATTACTTGCTTGTAATAGTACAAATCAATGGATGATATTAATGTGTGATTTACAAGAAAAAGAACAATTCAATACACTGAAAAAACCTCATGATAGTGCTTATAGTCATTGCCTTGCACTGATACCAAATCAAAAAATTCTTGTCGATGCTAATCTTCATCTTCTTGATGTATGGAATTTGAATACAGGAAGACTAACGACGCGTACTCTAACAGCACATTCTCAGAATTTTCAGTCTATTGCAATTAGTGCAGATGGAGAAACTTTAGTTACTGGTGATAGTAACAGTATAATTAAAGTTTGGGTTTTGCCTACAAGAGAGGAAAAACTTACCATAGATGCACAATCAGGTAGTATTCTGTGTGTTGCTATCAGTCCAGATGGACGGAATCTAATCAGTGGTTGTGAGGATGGCACTATCAAACTATGGAACTTACAGACAGGACGGGAAAAAGCCATCTTCAATGGACATACAGATGGGGTTTATTTTGTCGCTATTAGCACTGATGGGCAAACTCTGATTAGCGGTAGTGTAGATGGGACTATTAAAGTATGGAGAATGCCATAAGGGTAGAAAAAAGTGCGATCGCACTTCTGTAATTGAAAATAATTATCCCATAGAAAGCGTATTTATGAAATTAGGTGATTGTGGCGATCGCACTCAATAATTCCATCATATAAAAAGTAAAAACACGATGTCAAAAAATTCCAATCGCCCAACAGTTTATGATGCTGTCCTTGGTGGTCAAGAAAAAGCGCCTCCTGGTGCTGTAGTCTTAGGAGGACTAGAAGGTGTTAAAAGACGGTTGGCAAATCCGGTAGTTGAACAAAGAATCGCTGCACTAGAAGAAGCACTCAAGTATGGCGAAGCAGGTTTGGAATT
>NZ_NOLI01000326.1:0-2232 GCF_002245975.1 Nostoc sp. 'Peltigera membranacea cyanobiont' 213
ATTATCACGTTTTTATCAAAGATGGGACTGATATTTTGATTAAAATTTGCTAGGTGAATTGATAAATAAAAATCTAGGATAAACTCAGGAAAAATTTATATTAGTTTTTATTATCAAAATAAATTATCATTCGATTGTTGCAATAATTAAGCCCTCCAGAGGCTAACCTGTTTTACACACGGAGTTCGCAATGATTCGACCGACCATGCCCGATGACACAACCGCGCTGATTGCCTTAGCCGATGCAACCGGATTGTTCCAACCAAACCAACTTGAGGAGCTTGGCGAAATGTTGTCCGATTACTTCGGTGGTAGCAGCGACAGCGATTCTCTACTAGACGGCAAAGCTGAACGCTTTTGGATTACCGACGATGACAATGGGGCAGTTGGGGTCGCTTACTGTGAGATGGAACGGATGACCGATCAGACGTGGAATCTACAGTTGATTGCTATCCGACCCGACCGACAAGGACAAGGACGTGGTGCGACCCTGCTACGCTACGTTGAGCAAACATTGATGAGACGCGGCGGGCGTGTACTACTGGTGGAAACGTCAGGTACGCCGGACTTCGAGCGCACGCGAGCGTTCTACCGCAAGTGCGGTTATGAAGAAGAAGCACGGATACGCGACTTCTATCAAGCGGGCGCTGACAAAATCGTTTACCGCAAGGCGCTGTCCCCTCAGTCGCAGTAAGCGCTCGCTTGATGCGACTGCTGTCATTCTTAGAGGAGAGCGATCGCACCGCACCTGGGCAATTCAACGACGTTTGATAGCACTAAATTTTTCTAAGTTTCCTGTTCCAGCAATTTCTATAACTTCATACCATAAATCCTAGAAATTAGATCCTGAATGTTTACATATCACCTGTGCTGCTATTGAAAGATTAACCAAAATATAGTCAGCAACTCCTAAACGAGACATTTCGGGCTGAGACTGATTACCCCGATCTATCAAAATCGTTTTACACCCTGCACTATGTCCAGCTTTTACATCACTGAGATTATCGCCAATAAACCAAGAATTTGGTAAATCTATATTTTGTTCGCTAGCTGCACGTAAAATCAAGCCTGGTTTTGGTTTACGGCATTCGCAAGCAATTGCATACTCAGATATTACACCATTTGGATGATGGGGACAGTAGTAGAACCCATCTAGCGATAGATCCGCTTTTTCTAATATTTCATTCAATCGCGCTTCCACTCCCGCCAAGGCAGATTCGGGGAAATAATCCCGTGCTACTCCCGACTGGTTAGTAATCACAATTAATTTATATCCAGCTTTGCTAAGTATTTGTAATCCTTCAATAGCACCGATTTTGATTTCGATTAATTGCGGATCAACATTATTTGGTACATTTTCAATTAAAGTACCATCTTTATCTAGAAATATCGCCGGCTTTTGAGATTGCGAATTTAATTTGTTAGTTCGATGCAAAATTTTCTGATTTTCCAAGAATTATATTTCCCCATCTTAAATCTAATACCACTCGCAAAAGATGACAACGGCGTTACTGTGTCTCCCGTGAGCGATCGTGTCCAGCATTATCGCACAGGATAAAACTCGCCAATATAATAAAGCAAGTATAGTCATTACAACAGTGGCGAGATAAGATAATGCAGTGTATCATTTCCAGCTTATTGTCTATATAATTTGCTCTTGATGAAGTAAAATCGCATCAAATGAATCCAAAACATCTTTACTACTTTTAGAATTGGGATTATCGGTATTTTAACTTTAAGAACTTATGGCATAATGAGCAATATTCACACGGGAGAAAATTCTTGTTGAGGTAGATTGAATGCCTGTTACCTACGAACTTAGAGATTATCAACATCAGTGGATAAAAGATATTTGGAATTCTTGGGAGAAAGGTAATAGGCGACAGAAAAAGCTAAAACAACAAGGCAGTAGCAATGTGGCGACTAATGTAACGACAATAGAAGCTCTTGGGCAGTTGGAGAATAGTATATTCTGGGAACCAAAACCACAGGAAAAGTCATCTAAGTTCAAAAAGAATTTAGGCGATAGTTATTTTAAAATGAAGTACAAATTACAATGGAAAGAATCTTTAACTTACTGTTCAATGCTAACAGGTGATTTTTTAAACATAAATGCTGGACTGTTCCATGTGGAAATTAAAGATGTATATGTAAATACAGCGTATTTGAGGTTTATGAGGTACAGTAACAACAATTAGTAAACCAATTTTTTAGATGCTTTGGATTAACTAA
>NZ_NOLI01000327.1:0-2228 GCF_002245975.1 Nostoc sp. 'Peltigera membranacea cyanobiont' 213
CGACGGCTGCTTCTCCTTCCCCCTCCTCACAATGATTATCATTCTTGTATTTGGTGATTTTATTGCTTGGAAGTCCCTAAGACTAAGCACCTGCATCGAGATTGTGAAAAAAAGCAATCCTGAGAGCCAATCGGCACTGTAGTGCAGTCGATGCTACTGGAGTTACCATGTGCCAAGAATTATCTGAGCGCACAATCACAGCCGAAAACTGGCTCAGTGGTGCAATATCTTGAAAGACAGATTCTGGTTTTTCGTCAAGGAGAATTCGCAAACAACCACCCCAGTCCATAGGCCATTGTTCATTGAAAAATAGCAAATGAGTCAAAGCTTTCGATGGTTCATCAGTATGAGGGCGATGACAGTGACCTAGATTATATCGACGAAACCCAATCACCATTGCACAGTCTTTCAATTCCACCCCAGACATCTGTGTTAAGGCTTGGCGGTAAGCAGGTGTCCACAGTTCTTCTATCACTTGTCGCCAAGGACTGCTGAGATTAACAAGATTAGAAGATAATCTACCTTGTGCAATGCGATCGCGCCAACGAGCTGACAACTCAGGGCTGGCGCGTTCGCAAAACTTATACATCAAAGCAATATCCTCATTACTAGCAAGCATATCACTCCAAAGATATCCATATCCTGACCCTATTGATAAGCGAAACTGCTCTTGGGGAAAGCTGGCAGCGAGTTCCAAGCTAGCTGCTTTGGGCAACAAATTCTCTACCACAGCATAACTGTATGGAACTGATTGCATTGTTGTACGATCAATGGCATTTAAATTTAGCATTCTCAATCTTCTTTGGATTATGTTTGTAATTTACACTATCTGTATGATTGCTAAATTCAAGTTTGATATTATAAGTCAATAGCTTCCAATTTCAGCATTTAACTCATTTTGGCGACTGAGGTAGATATTCTTTCTTAATAAAGTTATTTTGTTACCAACTATTTGGGAGAATAGTAATAATTATTACAATTCCTACAACTGAATGAGATTAGGTTTAGTGGGAATCTTGATTGAGCTATTTATTTGTCAGCCGATCATAAAACTAAAATGAGTGTTTTCTTCTCAGATGAGGCGATCGCTAGGTTAATTCAGGAAGATGTTCCCTACCTAGATTTGACAACCTACGGACTTGGCATTGGCAAGCAACCTGGTGAAATCGAGTTTTCTACCCGTCATCCGATGACCATTTGCGCTACTGAAGAAGCAGCCAGAGTATTAAAATATTGTGGTGCCGAAGTTCATTATCAAGTCGAAAGTGGTACAGTCTGCCAGGAGAAGCAATTAATTCTTCAAGCTAGTGGCACTGCTCAAGCTTTGCACAGTGGCTGGAGAGTTGCTTTAAATTTGATGGAATACGCTTCCGGCATTGCTTCGCGTACAAGAGTATTAGTGGATACTGCTTCATCAGTAAATCAGTCTGTTTCTATTGTGACTACTCGTAAATGTTTTCCAGGTACTAGAATGCTTTCCATCAAAGCAGTTCTAGCTGGCGGGGGATTTTTTCATCGCTTAGGGTTATCTGAAACAGTTCTGATCTTTAACCAACACCTGATATTCCTGGGAGGTATAGTTGGGCTAATTGAGCGCATGAATGAACTGCGACGACAGTTTCCAGAACAACGTATTTGCGTTGAAGTTGATACAACAAAAGATGCTTGGATGGCTGCTCAAGCAGGTGTAGATTTAATTCAGTTTGATAAAATTCCCCTACCAGACCTTGAGCCTCTAGTTTTGAAATTGAAGCAGCAGTATCCAAACTTAAAACTAGCAGCTGCTGGTGGTATTACCTCTGAAAATATAAAGGATTATGCTAGTACTGGTGTAAATATTTTAGTGACAAGTTCACCGTACTTTGGTAAACCATGCGATATTGCAGTCAAAATGACGATGGCACAGTAGTGCATTTTAATATTTAGTTTGATACTTAAGATTGCAGTTGTTAAAACGCAGGAGTTGAGCCAGAAAGAACAGCGCTTAGGCAAGACTTAGAACAGAAGTAAATGGGCGTTTTGCGAAGCTCTTAAACAGTTGATGAAATAGAGCGATATAGCCATCTATCGCTCTATTCACTGCATCATGAATTGTAGCATTTATTTGGTCTATTGGTTGTATACACGGAGTAGTCTAGTCACTCTATGGTTGTAGTTTTTCACTCTCCCCCCATCAGCAAGAGTTTGCAGTGTAGGTAAAAGTAGGGGAGAGTATTGTATGGTAATGT
>NZ_NOLI01000328.1:0-2202 GCF_002245975.1 Nostoc sp. 'Peltigera membranacea cyanobiont' 213
TATGTGGGCGAATTGGATACAACCCAAAACACACAAACTGAAACGCTAAATTATAAGTTCCTCCACGATCGCGTCCAGCAAGCTGCTTATTCCCTGATTCCCGACGATCGGAAACAAATTACTCATCTGCAAATCGGGCAACTTCTATTGCTTGATGCGTCACCGAGTACAAAGGAAGAGAAACTGTTTGATATTGTCAATCATCTTAATATTGGCAGATATCTGATGATTCAACCGTCGGAACGGACAGAATTAGCACAGCTGAATTTGAACGCTGGAGGTAAGGCGAAAAATTCCACAGCCTACGCCGCCGCAAGGGGTTATTTCAAAACAGGGATTGAGCTATTACAACCAGACTGCTGGAAAACAGAGTACGAATTAGCCTTGAACCTCCATGTGGCAGCAACGGAAGCCAGCTATTTGAATGGTGACTTTGAGGGTATGGAACATCTTGCTGCATTAGTATTGCAGCAGGCGCAGACGATTTTCGACAAAGTGAAAATTTACGAAATTCAAATCGCTGCACAAACATCCCAAAGCCAAATATTAGAGGCGATCGCAGTGGGCAGAGAAGCACTGAGTCAATTAGGGGTAGATTTACCGGATGCAACCGATGAAGCCCAAATCGGCAAAGCCCTCCAAGACCTAAAAGAGCAACTCCAGGGCAGAGAAATTGCTGGGCTAATTGATTTACCTGTGATTAGCGATCCCACTGCGATCGCTGCCATGTCACTGCTAGGAATGTTGTTTTCCCCAGTGCTTCTGGGAACACCGAGTTTAATGCCTTTTTTGAGCGCCACAATGGTGAGGTTGTCGCTCCAGTTTGGTAATACCCCCGCCTCGACGGGAGGATATGCAATTCATGGCATGGTGCTGTGTGCCTTTTTGGGGGAAGTCCAAACGGGCTATGAGTTTGGTCGGTTATCGCTCTTGTTGGTGGAAAGGTTGAATGTTCAGAGTATGAAGTGCTTCACTCACGCCTTGTTTGGGGGTTTCATCCAACATAGCCAGGAAGCTTTAAGGGCAGCACTTCTGGTACAGAAAGAGAGCTACACGGCTGGGATGGAAACCGGCGATTTCCTCCAAGCTGGCTACGGCATCCAAGGGTGTGCCTATACATCACTATTCGCAGGAGTAGACTTGGACAGATTATCCGCCGAATTGCCAGCTTACAGTGCTGCTTTGGCGCAGGTGAAACAAGACTCGTCGCGGATTTATTTAGACATGGTGCAGCAAACGGTGCAAAATTTGCGTGAATCGGTGAACCAACCCCATCTCTTAATTGGCCAATTCTACGATGAAACAGTGATGCTGCCAAAGCACCAGCAGGATAACGATCTCACGGGCATCGCCCTTGCCTACAGCTACAAACTGCTGCTTGCCTACTACTTTGGCAATTATCAGGCTGCCCTCGACCACATCGCCCAAAACAAGTCCTATTTGATGGCAGTATCGGGAATGACTCACGTTCCTACTTTCCATTTTTATGCCGCCCTTACCTACCTAGCACTCTTGCCCAGTCAGGCAGAACCAGAGCAAGCCGAAATACTTGACCGAGTAGCAAGCCATGAAACAATTCTGCATCGCTGGGCGCAGAATGCCCCGATGAATTACCAACATAAGGTTGATTTGGTAGAAGCAGAAAAATATCGAGTCTTAGGCAAAAATTATGAAGCAGGGGATTGCTACGATCGCGCCATATCTGGAGCCAAAGCCAACGAATATATTAACGAAGAAGCTTTAGCAAACGAACTAGCAGCCAAATTCTATCTCAACTGGAGTAAAGAGAAAGTCGCTGCCAGCTATATGCAAGAAGCCTATTACTGTTATTCCCACTGGGGAGCTAAAGCTAAAACTGATGATTTGGAAACCCGTTATCCAGAGTTGCTCCGCTCGATTTTGCAGCAGTCCGATCCCTCGATGACAATGTTCGGCACACTAGCAACGATCGCATCTCCCGCTTATTCCCTTCATTCCAGCACTCGCAACAGTTCTTCCAGTTCCAGTATTAATACAACCCTCGATTTTGCTGCCATTCTCAAAGCCTCCCAAGCACTTTCGAGGTCAATTCAGTTAGAGGATCTGCTCCACCAACTGACCCAAATTATTCTGCAAAATTCCGGGTGCGATCGCTGTGCGTTAATCTTACCCAACGAGAATCAAGTTTGGGAAGTGCGGGCGATCGCCACACCCATCGCCACC
>NZ_NOLI01000329.1:0-2190 GCF_002245975.1 Nostoc sp. 'Peltigera membranacea cyanobiont' 213
TATGTGGGCGAATTGGATACAACCCAAAACACACAAACTGAAACGCTAAATTATAAGTTCCTCCACGATCGCGTCCAACAAGCTGCTTACTCTCTTATTCCTGACGGTTTAAAACAAGCAACTCACTCCAAAATTGGCAACCTTCTGCTGGCTAACGCTTCGCCGGAAGAACAAGGTAGCAAAATTTTTGCGATCGTTAATCACCTAAATCAGGGTTTCGATCTGCATCTAAGCCAGGAAGAACGTTCAGAACTTTTACGGCTAAACTGCATTGCCGGGAAAAGGGCTAAAGAAGCGACTGCCTATGGGGTTGCTGTAAACTACTTTACCGCAGCTGAACGCTGTTTGCCGACAAATAGTTGGCAGCAAGACTATGAAAAGTCCCTAGATGTCTATTTCAATTTAGCAGAAGCCAAGTATTTGTCTGGAGATTTTCAATCTTCTCTAGCCATTATTGAAACAATCTCTAGCTTTGCCAAACGACAAATTGACAGAGCTGAAGCCTTTAACCTAGCGATTATGATGTTCACCTTGCAGGGTCAGTACCTCGAAGCACTTCAGTATGGACAAAAGGCATTGTCTTGCTTGAATTTTGATTTATCAGAAATAGACTTACCAGAGAAACTTGAATCATACCAAAATGAGATTCAATTAAAATTAGCCAATCGCCAGCCAGAGGATCTGGTCAATGAACCAGAAGCTACGGATCTAGAGAAGCACTTGATTATCAAAATCCTCAATAATTTAATCGTACCAGTTTATGTTCTACAGAAGGGAGAGCTATACTTTCTCGTTGCGTTATCAATGGTTTCAGTATCTCTCAACTTTGGCGTAATAGCTGAATCAGGAAACGGATTTTCTGCCTATGGAATGTACTTGGGATATTATCAGTATGACTATCAACTGGGCTATGAATTTGGAGTTCTTGCAAAAAGTTTAGCCAAACGATTTAAGCAAGCAGATAATCTCTGCAAAGCTTGCTATATGCTAGGGAATAATCTCCTTTCTTGGGTGCGTCCTCTGCGTAGCTCAGATTCGATTTTTGATGAAGGATTAATCGCTGGACTACAGTCTGGGGAGATGGTTTTCTCAGGCAATCTTCTAATGTACAAGCTGCTCAATCCATTTTATGCAGGAGAAAGTCTATTAAATATTCAGCAAAATCTTCCTGAATATTTAGAACTTTGTGCCAAGAAACTTAACTATCAACTGGCTGTGGATGTGATCGCTGGATTAAATATTTGGCTGGCTGAACTTACAGCTTTTCCTGCGGAGAATCTCCCGACTGAGCAGCAGCATCTTGATTCCTGTAGAGTCAACAACAGCGACTATGCGATTTGCCATTATTTACTCCTCAAAACTAAAGTTCTATGTTTTTACGGGCGCTATGAAGAGGCTGTGAAAGCAGCACAGGGGGCTGAAGAACTTGTTGGGACTATTATTGGAAAATACCAAGTTGCAGCCATCAATTTCTATCAATCTATTGCGATAGCTGAATACTGTCGAACTCATGCTCTAGGCTTAGACAATAGTTACATTCAAAAAGTTAAGTCAAACCAAGCTCAACTCAGTCTCTGGGCGATTAGTTGCCCGGAAAACTTTGCTCATAAATACGATCTAGTTAATGCTATTTTAAGTATTTTATCAGGACAGAAAGCAGAAGCAATTGAACTGTTCGATCGCGCCATATCTGGAGCCAAAGCCAACGAATATATCCAAGAAGAAGCCTTAGCAAACGAACTCGCCGCCAAATTCTATCTCAATTGGGGTAAAGAGAAAGTCGCTGCCAGCTATATGCAAGAAGCTTACTACTGCTATGCCCACTGGGGAGCTAAAGCTAAAACTGATGATTTGGAAAATCGCTATCCAGAGTTGCTCCGCCCAATTTTACAGCAGTCCGATCCCTCAGTGACAATGTTAGGCACACTAGCAACGATCGTATCTCCCGCCTATTTCCTTCACTCCAGCAACAGCAAAAGTTCTAGCAGTTCCAGCATCAATACAACCCTCGATTTTGCTGCCATTCTCAAAGCCTCCCAAGCACTTTCGAGGACGATTCAATTAGAGGATCTGCTCTACCAACTTACCCAAATTATTCTGCAAAATTCGGGAGGCGATCGCTGTGCGTTAATCTTACCCAACGAGAATCAAGTTTGGGAAGTGCGGGCGATCGCCACACCCATCGCCACC